>JAVXWK010000426.1:0-6231 GCA_032230575.1 Pseudonocardiales bacterium
CGCCCGGCGCTCGCCGGCCAGTACCGCTGCCGGTTGAACGGGTAGGTGGGCAGCTCGATCCGCTTGCCGCCGCGGTAGAACCCCGCCCAGTCAACATTGATTCCGTCAATGTGTACTTGACTGAGTGCAGTCAACATTGAATCAACATCAGACTTGACGCGCGTCAACGTCGGACTCAACCCGTCAACCATCGCCGTCAACTGCGCGTCAGGCCCGACCTCCAGCAGCGTTACGTCACCCAGCCGAGTGACGTTGTCGTGGAATCGCACCACGTCACGCACGTGGTCGACCCAGTAGTCGACGGCGGTGACATCGCCGGATGTTGACATTCCGACAAGCGGCTCACGGAACTCGATGTCCGCGATCGCCGCGCGGAAGTCGTCCAGCATCGGCTCCATCAAGGGCGAGTGGAACGCGTGGCTGACGTTGAGCCGCTTGTTCTTCCACTGGTCCGCGATCGCGAGCACTTCTTCTTCGACGCCCGCGATCACCACGGACCGAGGCCCGTTGATGGCGGCAATAGACACGCCATCAGTCAGGTGCACGCGCACCTCTTCTTCGGATGCGATGACCGACACCATCGCGCCACCAGCCGGCAACGCCTGCATCAACGAGGCACGCGCCTTCACGAGTCGGCAGGCGTCCTCCAGGCTCAGCACGCCGGCGACCTGCGCGGCCGCGATCTCGCCGATCGAATGCCCGGCGACCTTCGCGGGCTTCATCCCGAACGACTCGAGCAGTCGACACAGCGCGACCTGAACCGCGAAGATCGCGGGCTGCGTGTTCCCGGTCTGGTTCAGCGCCTCAGCGTCCTCACCCCACATGACCTCACGCACGCCTTGGAGGTGCTCCAACACCTCATCCAACGCCGACGCGAACACCGGGAACGCCTCATACAACTCACGCCCCATGCCCAGCCGCTGCGATCCCTGCCCGGAGAAGACGTACGCGAGCGGCTTCCCGCTCACCGCGCCCTGGGCAACGACCTGCCCACCGAGCACCACGGCCCGATGGTCGAACCGGGTCTTGATCGCGAGCGAGAACCCGATGTCCCGCGGGTCACCGTCCAGCCGCAGCACCCGCTCGATCTGGGCGTCCAGCGAACTCGCCGACTTGGCCGACACCAGCCACGGCACCGCGCCGCCCGCCTGGATCGATCCGGATTGGCTGACCCCCTGGGGGGAACTACCCCCCATCCCAATCATCTCAGGCAGGTCTGACAATTCCTGCGCCGTCGAAGGAGCCTCGATGATCACGTGAGCGTTGGTGCCCGAGACACCGAACGACGAGACGCCCGCGCGGCGCGGGCGGGACACCGACGGCCAGGGAGTGGCCGAGGTGACGAGGGTGATGTCGCCTGCTTCCCAGTCCACGTGGGTGGAGGGCTCGTCGACGTGGAGCGTTGCGGGGACCAGGCCGTGCTGCATGGCGTGGACTATCTTGATCACGCCCGCTACGCCCGCGGCGGCTTGGGAGTGGCCGATGTTCGACTTGATGGAGCCGAGCAGGAGGGGTTCGGCGCGGTCCTGGCCGTAGGTGGCCAGCAGGGCCTGAGCCTCGATCGGATCGCCCAGGGTGGTGCCGGTGCCGTGCGCTTCGACAACGTCCACATCGGACACCGACAGGCCCGCCGAGGTGAGAGCCGAACGGATCACGCGTTGCTGGGACGGGCCGTTCGGGGCGGTGAGGCCGTTCGAGGCGCCGTCCTGGTTGATCGCGGAGCCGCGCACGACGGCCAGGATGGTGTGGCCGTTGCGGAGAGCGTCGGACTGGCGCTCGAGCACCAGCAGGCCGACACCTTCGCCCCAGCCCACGCCGTCGGCCGTGTCGGAGAACGATTTGCAACGGCCGTCCGCGGAAAGACCGCGCTGGCGGGAGAACTCGACGAACGTGGACGGGGTGGACATCACCGTCACGCCGCCTGCGAGGGCCAGGGAGCATTCGCCGTTGCGCAAAGCTTGAGAAGCTAGATGCAGTGCTACCAAAGAGGAAGAGCAGGCGGTGTCGACGGTGACCGCCGGGCCCTCGAAGCCGAACGTGTAGGAGACGCGGCCGGACGCGAACGTGCCGGCGCTGCCCATGCTCTGGTAGCCCTCGAACTCACTGCCGCTGATCACGACCGAGTAGTCCGTGTACATGACGCCCGCGAAAACGCCCGTTGTGCTGCCTCGCAAGGAGACCGGGTCGATGCCCGCGCGTTCGAGCGACTCCCAGGCGGTTTCCAGCAACAAGCGCTGCTGCGAGTCGGTGGAAAGGGCTTCGCGCGGGGACATGCCGAAGAACGCGGGGTCGAACAGCGGGGCGTCGTGCAGGAAGCCGCCGGAACGCGTGTAGGAGGTCCCGATGTGGTCTGGGTCCGGGTGGTAGAGCGAGTCGACGTCCCAGCCGCGGTTGGACGGGAAGTCCGTCACGGCGTCGGCACCGTCGACCACCAGGCGCCACAGGTCTTCCGGTGACGACACGCCTCCGGGATAGCGGCAGGCCATGCCGACGATCACGATCGGGTCGTCGGACGCCGCGGAAACCGAGACCTCGGGCAGGACCGTGTCGGAGCCGAAGAGCTCATCGCGCAGGTACGAGGCCAGCACGCCCGCGTTGGGGTAGTCGAAGATCAGGGTGGCGGGCAGGCGCAGGCCTGTGACGGAGGTGAGCTGGTTGCGGAGTTCGACGGCGGTCAGCGAGTCGAAGCCGAGTGACTGGAACGCGCGGCCGGGGTCGATCTCGTCGGTGCCCGCGTGGCCGAGGACTGTGGCTACCTGGCCGCGCACGAGGTCCAGCAACGCTTCCACGCGGCCGTGTTCGTCTATAATGGACAGACGGCTGACGAGCGAAACGGCAGAGGCTCCAGCGACAACGCGGCGCGGACGGCTCTTGATCAGGCCGCGCAGCATCGGCGGGATGTCGCCGCGGCTGCGCAGCACCGGCAGGTCGAGGCGGACCGGGACGGCGTTGCCCGCGCCCACAGCCGCGTCGAAGAGCTCGGCGCCCTGCTCGACGGTGATGCCCGGGATTCCGGTGCGCGCCATGCGTTCCGTGTCGGCACCGGACAGCATGCCCGCGATCCACGGGCCCCACGCCAGCGATGTACCGGCAAGGCCCGAAGCGCGGCGGTGTTCCATGAGGGCATCGAGGAACGAGTTCGCGGCGGCGTAGTTGCCTTGGCCTGCCGTGCCGATTGTTCCCGCGACGGACGAGAACACCACGAACGCGTCGAGGTCCGACGTCAGCTCGTGCAGGTGCCAGGCGGCGTCGACCTTGGGGCGCAACACGGTGTCGACGCGATCAGGCGTCAGTGACTCGACAATGCCGTCGTCGAGAACGCCCGCGGTGTGGACGACAGCGCGAACCTCGTGGCGTGTCAGCAGGTCGGCAACCGCAGCCCGATCGGAGACGTCACACGCCTCGACGATCACGGTAGCGCCCAGCGCTTCCAGCTCCGCGACGTCAGTCTCGCCGCGCCGCGAGACGAGCAACAGGTCGCGGACGCCGTGCGTGGCGACGAGGTGGCGGGCGATCACCAAGCCGAGACCGCCGGTCCCGCCGGTGATGAGAACTTTGCCCTGCCAGGAGAAAGCATCAGCAGGAACCAGGCGGGCCAGGCGCGGCACGAACGCTTCGCCTTCACGCCAACGAATCTGCGGCTCGTCCAGTGCGAACACCTGTGCCGGGACATCACCGTCCGACTCGACCAGCACGAATCGGCCGGGGTGCTCGGTCTGCGCCGACCGCACCAGACCCCACACCGCGGCCGCGCCCAGGTCACCAGGGCGCGTGACGAACGCGAGGCGGTCCTGGCGCTCGTCCGCGATCCACTGCTGCAGGCGAGTGAGAACCTGCGATGTCAGGGCGTGCGCGGATTCGACCGGTGAGCCTTGGGAAACGACGTGCTCGACTTCGACCTCGGCGGTCGCGGTGGGTAGCGCGACCGGCGTCCAATCGACGTGGAACAACGCCTCGCGCGCGATTCCGGATTCGGTCGCGATCGGGCGGGTGACGAGGGAGTCGACCGACACGACGGGCGTGCCGTTGGGATCCGTTGCCACGACGGCGAACGACTCGCCCTGGGGACGGATGCGCACACGCAGCGCGGAAGCACCGGTCGACTGCAGCGACACTCCCTCCCAGGTGAACGGCATGCCGGCCTCGGAAGCGGTGAGGTCCGCGGCGTGCAGAGCGGCGTCCAGCAAGGCCGGGTGCAGGCCGTAACGGTCGGTCTCGTCGTCGATGGCGACCTCGGCGTAGACGTCATCGCCGAGCTTCCACGCCGCGCGCAGGCCCTGGAACGACGGCCCGTACGCGAAGCCGCTGTCCGCCAGCCGCTCGTAGAATCCTTCCAGCGCAACCGCTTCCGCTCCGACGGGCGGCCAGATCGTGGCGTCGAAGGTCTGAGCGGTGCCGGACGCGAGGAAACCGGTGCAGTGCTCGAGCCACGGCGAGTCCGGGTCGAGACGTGAGTAGATCGCGATGGAACGGCGTCCGGTCCCGTCGAGTGAGCTGACAGCGACCTGGAGCTGTACCGGTTCGTTGAGGACCAGAGGTGCCGACAGCGTCAGTTCGTCGAGACGGTCGAGGCCGAGCTCGTCGCCCGCGCGCAATGCGAGTTCGACGAAAGCCGTGCCGGGGAACAGGATCCGGCCGCCGACGACGTGATCCGCGAGCCACGGCTGGGTCGCGACCGACAGCCTGCTGGTGAACAGCACACCTTGTCCGTCGGCGAGCTCCACCGCAGCTCCGAGCAACGGGTGACTGACGGCGGTGAGACCGAGGCCGGACGCGTCGAGGTTCTTCGCGGTCGACGGCCAGAAACGCTGCCGCTGGAACGCATACGTCGGCAACGCAACCCTGTGGCCACTCTCGTAGAACGGCCTCCAATCGACTGCCGTGCCTTCGACGTGCAGGCGGGCCAGCGCGGTGATCAAAGCTCGGGCTTCGGATCGGTCCCTGCGCAACGTCGGGATGCCGCCGTCGACCAGTGCCGACAGCACGCCGTCCGGGCCGATCTCCAGGAACCTCTTGTCGCCCAGGGCGGTCACGGCGTCGTGGAAGCGGACCGCGTCGCGGACGTGGCGGACCCAGTACTCGGCGTTCGCGACGTCGCCCAGGCCGGAAATGGTCGGTGGGTTGAAGGCGAGGTCGCTGATGGCGGCGCGGAAGTCGTCGAGCATCGGGTCCATCAGCGGCGAGTGGAACGCGTGGCTCACCTGGAGTTGCTTGGTCTTGCGCCCCTCGAACCGTGCGACGACCGCGTGAGCTTCTTCCTCGATGCCCGCGATGACGAGGCTGTCGGGTCCGTTGATCGCGGCGATGGAGATGCCCGCCGTGAGGTGCGGGGTGACCTCGGCTTCGGTGGCTTGGAGCGCGATCATCACGCCGCCGGTGGGCAGCGCCTGCATGAGTCGCGCGCGTGCTTCGACGAGCTTGGCGGCGTCTTCGAGGTTGAACACGCCGGCGATGTGCGCGGCGGCGATCTCACCGATCGAGTGTCCGGCGAGGTGGTCGGGCTTGACGCCGAACGACTCGACCAGGCGGTAGAGGGCGACCTGGAGCGCGAAGATCGCGGGCTGCGCCGTGCCGGTCTGGTTCAACGCCTCGGCGTCGTCGCCCCACATGAGCGCGGGCACGTCCAGGTGTTGCGCGACCTCGTCGAACGCCTCGCGGAACGCCGGGAACGCCTCGTACAGCTCGCGGCCCATGCCGAGCCGCTGCGAGCCCTGGCCGGTGAACAGCATCGCGAGCTGCTTCTCGGTGGCCGTTCCGCGCGCGATCTCGGCACCGTCGAGGACGACCGCGCGGTGGTCGAACAGCGTGCGCGCGGCCAACGAGTACCCGACATTCTTCGCTTCCGCCGACACGTCTGACAGCTGCGCGACCTGCCCGGCGAGCGCCGCCTCGGTCTTCGCCGAGACGAGCCACGGGACCGCGCTGACCTGGATCGATCCCGATTGGCTGGCCCCCTGGGGGGAACTACCCCCCATCCCAATCATCTCAGGCGGGTCTGACAATTCCCGGCCGTCGGAAGCGAGGGCAGGTGCCTCGACGATCAGGTGCGAGTTGGTGCCGGAGACGCCGAACGACGAGATGCCGATGCGACGTGGACGGTCGACAGCGGGCCAGTGGGTCGCGGAAGTCAGAAGCGACACCGAGCCCGCGGACCAGTCGACGTGCGAAGAGGGCGAGGTGATGTGCAGGGTGCGCGGCAGGACGCCGTGCCGCATCGCCTGCACGACCTTG
>JAVXWK010000460.1:0-12945 GCA_032230575.1 Pseudonocardiales bacterium
CGGTCCGACCGGCACGCTCAGCGTCCGGACGCCGCTGGGCGCTCCCGCGGTGTCGCAGTCGCACTCGACCGGCGTGCAGACGTTCCGCGGCCTGTTCCCAGGCGAAACCGCCCAGCAGACCGAAGTGCCGGTCAGGTGGTCGGTGTCCATTGTGGACGCACAGCTGCGGCACGCCGGCACGGAGTCGCTGAACCACACGGTCACGCTGAGCGTGCCGGAGAAGAAGAACTCGCTGCCCGAGGGCACCGACACGTCGTGGCGCCCGATCCCTGCCGGGGCCACGCCACAGCTGACCACGATGCTCAGCGAGGCCGTCACCGACGTCGAGGACCGGTTCGACGACGTCGCGGACATGATGCACCCGTCGATCACCAAGGTCGGCGCGCCCGGACGCACGGCGCTGAAGACGTTCCTCAGCGCGGTGAACATCCGCGCCGAGCTGCCCAGCATGATCGACAACTGGGTGTCCTCGGCGGACCTGCTCAGCCCGCACGGCAGTCACGGCGCCGCGGTGCGGATGAAGGCGGTCGTCACCGAGGCCAAGCTCCTCGACGACTTCGGCGACACCACGCTCGCGCTGCACGACGCGTCCACGAAGGGCGTCACGAACACCCCGACGTCCAAGCGCGGGTTCGGCGTCTCCGGCAGCTTCGGCGGCGCGTTCCCCGGTGGCGCGGTGCTGCTCGGTGGCAGCGTCACCGTGTCGAACAGCGAGTCCACTCCTGCCGGCGCACAGGGCAAGCACGAGATCGGCACCGACGTGAAGGGCCGGACCGGCGCCTACGCGGTCAAGGCGACGGTGACCGTGCAGTCGGCGGAGGGCAGGGAAGTCGACGTCGAGGTCGAGGCGATCGTCCGGCTGAGCCTCGCCGAGGCGCGGCAGCGCGGGTTCGCGGTGCCGGCCGGTTTCGACGGCACCGAGGTCGAGGATCCCGCCGACGGCAAGCCGCGCTTCCTGCCGCCGTACCTGGCGTTCGACCTCGCCACCGGCAACGCGAAGGCCGCCCGGCTCGACCAGATGGACCAGGTCAAGAAGCAGATCGAGGACACGCTCAGCAGCATCGACGGCTTCGGGGACTTCCTGCCGACCTGGGGTGCGCGTCCGGAGCACAAGCCCTGGTACCACGTGGATCTGACCGCGGTGAAGGCCCAGATCGCCACGGCTCTGTCCAAGATGTACGGCGGTTTCGAGAACGCGCTGCGCAAGATGGCCGAGGCGAAGTCCCGGCCCGGCGACGACTACGCCCGGTTCGCCGAGATGATGACCAACCAGCGGATGCTGGACACGAGCCTCTCGCCGGGGGCGACCAAGTCCCAGATGGACAGTCTGTTCGGCAAGAACGTGCCGATCGTGTTCAAGCGCCGCGGGTTCTACTCCAACGACTACGTGAGCGTCACGGTCAAGGCGAAGCTGCAGGACCCGAAGTACGACGGCGAGGTCGACGACCGGGTCGTCCGCAGCTCGGACACGCGCGAGTCGAAGATGGGCGCGAGCAGCAACCGGGAGCTCTCCTACTCCGTCGGTCCCGAGGGCCGCGCCGTCGTCCCCACGACGCCCGGCGACTCCACGCTCGTCGTCGTGCCGAACGCGTCGATCAAGTACAACTCCTCGACCACGCACCAGAACGCGTCCGGCCCGCTGACGGTGAACTTCCTCGTGAACGCGGGAAGCTCGACCAGCCACCGGTTCTCCGGCGGCATCGAGTACGAGGTCACCGTCGAGACCTACTCGCGCCCGAAGGCGTGGGTGCGCCGCCTGCTGCCCGGTCTGCCCGGCTGGCAGACGCCGAAGGTCAGGACGATCGCGCGGACTGGCGACCCGGCTGCCGATCGCACCACCGCGGATCCGGTCGCGCTCGCACCGGTCAAGGGCGACATCCGGCTGTACCTGCCGGACTCCTCGGTGCTCACCGAGGACCCGTTGGCGTTCCGGCCGGGCCCGGCGAGCGAGCCGGAGCGCATGCCGCGGCCTCCGTCGATCACCGACCTGATGCTGAACCCGAGGCCGACGCCCGACAGCCAGATCACGGTCACCGAGTGGTTGCACGTCGAGGCGTTCACGGGTGCGGAACAACTGGAGGAGGCCGCCCTCGCCGCGCTCGACCAGGCGGCGCACGACGACAAGGTGCTGACGCTGCCGGGTTCGGCGTCGAGGCGAGCAGCGGACCAGATGTTCGCGCCCGAGCACCTCAAGGCGAACCTGAACCACGCGGTGAACACCGGGCTGCAGGAGAACGCGCTCAAGTACGGCCGCCGGCTGGAGGACCGCTTCGGCGCGCTGGGCACGAAGATGGTGCTGTCCAACCCGAAGCTGGTGTCCATTTCGGACAACACCGCGACCGAGTACTCGTCGGTCGGCGGCACCAGGGCGGGCGCGTCGAAGAGCAGGAGCCGCGGCTGGGACTTCAGCTGGGGCGTGGCGCTGATCGCGGCGCCGGACAGCGGCGAGACCCGGCCGACGATCGGCCGCGGTGGTGCGGCGCTGTCGAACAAGTTCTGGTCGTGGCGCGACACCGTCTCGAAGATCCGCGAGATGACCGGGCTCAACGAGCGCAAGCGCAACCTGCCCGGCACCGGCCGCACCGTGCTGATCCAGGTCGACGCGAATGTGGACATCGTCGCGGAGAGCCGGGTCGGCAGCCTGGTGCACAGCCGGCAGGAGGGACGTGAGGGCGTCCACGTCGTGCTGCCGGGCGCGGTCTACCTGCGGGTGAGCGAGGAGCAGGCCCGCGCGCTGGGGCTGCTGCCTGAGGTGACGGACCGGCCGTGGACCGAGAACGGCACACTCGCGCCGCCGTCGACGATGCGCGAGGGGGAGCCCAGCTCGCTCGGGCTCGGTGTGTTCGAGGAGCTGCCGGACCTCACGCCGATGGTGCCGGACCTCAGGACCAAGCTCGGCAGGACCGGCACGGACCTGATCCCGGACGCCGTGCTCGACGACGCGATGAACAACCTGCAGCGCATGCTCGACCTGGCGGACAAGGAAACCGTCCGCGCGCTGATGGACAGCGCGCTCGACGGCGGTGTTCCGCTGCTCGCCCACGACCCGGCGTTCATCGGCCGCGACTCGTACCAGGTCGTGTTGAAGGCCAAGCCCGGCCGGTCGAAGTTCCGCGACGTCGTCAACGACGGCGTGAAGATGAACAACATCCTCGTCTACTTCGGACGCGACGCCGAGACGAAGACGCACTCGAGGTCTTGGGGCGCAAGCATTCGGGCGTTGTTCGGCGTGGCCCCGCACGCGGCCGACCCGGCGCTCACCGGCAACACGACCGGTGCCGTGGCGACCGAGATCGGCCAGTCCAGGTCGGTGTCGAACACGACCGCGTTCACCGCGCTCGACGTGCACGTCCTCGACGCGGACGGCCCGGCGGCGCGGTACTCGGTGCCGGTCGAGTGGGAACTGGAGATCCGCAAGCCGGACGGCACCACCGAGTCGGTCACCAAGACCGAGGACATGACGGTCCGGGTGCTGGCCGACGACCTGCGGTCGACGCCCGCACCCGCGCCGGACCACCGCGACACCGTGCGGCAGCCCGCGAGCGAGGCCACGCCCGAGGCGCTCGCGGCGTGGAAGGCCGAGGGCGTCCAGCTACCCAGGACCGTGCACCCGCAGACCACCGTCGGTGCGACGGAACTGCGTGAGGTCGCGCTCGCTGCTTTGAACGCGGCCGGTCTGAGCGCGGACGCCACCGGCCCGGCCAAGGGGCTGACGAACACCGCGCTGTCGTCGTTCGGCGCGGAGGCCGTGCGCACCGGCGTGATCGACGCGTCCTACGAGGGCGTGGTGATGCCGGACCTGCACGAAACCGCGCTGCTGTCCGGAAAGCACGCCACGCTGCAGGTGCACACCAGGCTGGTCGAACCGAAGCTGACCGGTCTGAGCGACGACGTCACGATGATCAACCAGCGGGCGATGATCCCCGGTACGGGCAGCGAGTTCCGCGCGGGCGAGAGCGTCGACACCACCGTCGCGATCAACGGAGAACTGGGCACCACCAACGACAAGCACGAGCCGGTGCGCGATCCCGGCGCCCGGTTCGGCGACTTCGACGCCAAGGCCTCGTTCGGGCAGGCCGAGTCGTTCGGCGGCGACGTCGGCTCGGCGCGGCAGGAGGGCACCGGCGACAGCGGCCGGACCGGCCTGGTGACCTACGACGTCGAGTACCGGATCATCGCGACCGTCGACGGCAGGACCGTCGTGTTCGACGTGCACCGCAGCCGTTCCGGGCAGATCCGCATCGCCGGGGCCGACCTCGAGAACGCGCTCGGACGTTCCGTCTCGGCCGACGTCAACGCCGCGCAGGACGAGGTGAAGAAGGAACGCGACGCCTGGCGCGGCGAGGAGCGCGAGGTCGAGGAGGCACAGCACGCGTTCGACGACCTGGTCAACGCCAACGCGGCGGCGCGGGCACGGGCGGACGAGGCACTGCGGTTGGCGAACGAGGACGTCGACAGCGCTGTGGAGCGTCTCGACGCCACCCGGACGTCGTTGGCGGACCTGCCGAACGAGTCGCGCAGGCTGGACGACGACGAGATCGCCATCTCGTTCCGCTTCAGCGAGCTGGCCATGCAGCTGGCGGATCTCCCGTCCGGCGCGCGGGACAGCGAGACCCAGACCGAGATCGACCAGCTCGCGGGCCGGCTCACCGAGGTGCAGCGGGAACGGGCGGCGCTGTCCGACCGGCGGGACGCGGTGGTCAGGGCCGAGGGCAGGCTGGCGCTGGCGCGTGAGTTCGCGGATGAGGCCGCCGCCGGGGTCGCCGCGCTCCAGGGGCCGCGCGACGACGCGGCGGCGAAGATCGAGGCCGCACGCGCCGTCGCCGACGCGGCGCGGACCCGGTGGTGGAACGCGAAGCTGGAGCTGGAACGGCGGATCGAGGCGTTCAACGCCGCTCCCGCGGTGCAGCCGTCCTCGGACGACTCGGATCACGGTGGTGGGCCGAGCATTCCGGGCTCCGGCACGGACTCGTTGAAGGTGCCGGCCGACGACCGGGAACGGCACGCGCCAGTGCTGATCGAAGAGTCCGACGTCGAGGACGAGAGCGGCATCGTCAGCTTCAGCACCATCACGCGGATCGGCTTGTTGGTGGGTGTCACGGCCGACGGCTCCACCCGCCGGTTCGATCCCCGAGACGTCGTGGCGACGCCGCACCTCGACTCCACGGGTGCTGTCGCCGGAGTGTTCTTCCCGGTCTCGGACACCGATGTCATGCCCATCGCGCCGCCCTCCGAGGACGACACGTTCTTCGTCGGGGGCACGATGGGGACCGTGGCGCTGACCGACGGCACGGTCGTCTCGATCGACGCCGCCACGTTCGGCAAGGTGGTCACGGGCTCCGAGGCGTTCGCGGCCGCCGGTGGCCGTGACCGCGACTCCGTCACCCTGCTGCTGGACGGCGCGGCCGAGCCCGACGAGCACGGCGAGACGCCCGCCGCGGACATCTGGGACGCGCTGGTCGACATCGACGGTCCACCCAAGGTGCACGCGAAGACCGAGTCCGGGACGTGGACGACGGTCGAGGACGTCGCTGACGACGAGACGGTGACGCACGTTCCGTCGATGCCAGTCACTCTCGGGGACGTCGACCTCGTGCGCTCGGGTGCCCGGATCACCGAGGTGCGGCTGCTCGGGCCCGACGGTGCTGTGGCGTTCGACGTGATCAAGGTGGAAGTGCGTCCGGGCGTCTGGGTGACCGAGGTCAGTCTCGCCCTGGCCGTGACCGCGCCGGTCGAGGACAGCCGGTTGGCCGCGTTCGCGCGGGAGGTCGACCAGACCTTCAACACCGGGTTGCGGTTGTCGGACGGCAGCACCCTGCGCGTGCATGTCGTGCTTGCCACGAAACAGTTCTCGCACCAGCAGGTCACCACGACCGGCGACTGGGACCTCGCGGCCTGGCTCGGCCTGGGGCCGGTGGTGTCCGGGCTCGACGCCACGCACGCGGCCAAGTTCGAACAGCTCGTCCTGGCCAACGGGGTGCCGCTCAAGCCGCGGTTGTTCACCACGCCCGACCCCACGTGGCTCACCGGCGTGGACCGCCTGAACCGGGAACGCCGCTACTACGCCGGGCAGGTCGTGTCCGCGCCGATCGTCGCGCCCGGCACCACCGACGTCATCGGGGTCGCGTTCCCGTCGAAGCCGGCCGACCTCAAGGCCACCGGCGACTGGGTCGCCGCGCGGCACGCCGGCACGTCCACGCTGTTCGGCTCGGACGTCCGGGAAACGACCGAGGTCGAGAGTGCCGCCGCGGACGACTCGGCGTACCTCGAGGTGCCCACGCCGTGGACCGTGCCGGGCAACGCCGCTGTGGTGGTGCTGCACGCTTCCCCGACGGCGGGTGCGTTGAAGGTCAAGGGACTTGGCCACGGGCCTGGCCTGGTGGTGAGGTCCGGGGGACCGGCGATCGCGTCCGTGGCGATGCAGACCGCCGCGTTCGTGAGCGCGGTGCGGACGCATCCGGGACTGACGGTCGCGATGGCCTGCGACGCCGCCCAGCTCGACGCCGAGGACGGGATGCTGCGGGGCTTCTCCTCCGGGCTGCGCGACCACGGCGTCGACACCGTGCTGCTCGGCGGCACCGGGCGGATGTTCCCGATGGTCCGGGTGCACGACGACGCCGAGCAGGGTTCGGTCGGCATCTTCCGCGGCGGTTTCTGGGACGTGGTGGGCGGTTCCGCGCCGATCCACGACGCGTCCGTCGCGGCCGAGCTCGCTGCCGCGGCCGCCAACAGCAAGGCCACCGGTCGGCGGTGGCCGTACGCGGACACCACTCCGAGCGTGCCGCCAGGACTGCGTGACCGGGCCAAGTCGCTCGACATGGTCATGGCGGCCATCGACACGACCCTCGCCGACGGGAAGCTGGACCTGCCCGCGCTCGCCGTGGAGCTGGGGGAGCACGCGCGACCGGATGTCCTGCTGGCAGCCGTGATCACGTATCTCGCCGGTGCCGTCGACGGCGAGCTGCGGGTCGTCGAACGGTGGCAGCGCGGTGACGGCACCTGGGAGTCGGTGACGCTGCCCGACCACGCCCGCGCGCGGTTCACGGCGACCGGCAAGGCCGAGTGGGACGACGTGACCGGGCGGTCTTCGCGGGCGATCACGTTCGTCCGTCCCGGCGAGAACGGCCCCGCGCGCACGGATGCCGCGGACGTCGAGTGGGACCCGAAGGTGGTCGACTTCGGCCCGGAGTTCGTCACCGGCAACGAGATCCGGCTGCTGGCGGAGTGGGCCGTCGAGCGCGAGTCGGACGGCATGGCGTTGCCGGGGCTGCGGATCGAGGCGTTGGGAGACGACCCGAACCTCGTCGCGGACCTCGCGGCCGCACGTCCGGCACTGGTCGCGCGGGTCGACGCTCAGCTCCGCGTGCTGGGTGCGGTGGGGATCGACGCCTCCGCTCTCGTGAGCGAACCGGAGCACACCGGTGGCGGGACGGGGACGGAGATCGCGGTCTTCGCCGTCGTGAGCGACTCCGAGGACGCGCTCTGGAATTCGGCGACTGCTCTCGACAGCACGGCGACCGTCGAGGAGGCCGTCGGTGAGCCGGCGACGCCGTCGAACGAGCCCGTCGCGACCCGCTTCACCGGATCGGACACCTCCGGCGTCGAGCACGAGTTCACGCTCGACGACGTGCTGTCGACCGCGCTGCCGACGGTCGAGGAAGGCGGCCTGCGCGGGTTGTCGCTGACCGTCGACCCGGACGAGGGCCGCGCCGAAGCCGTGGCCAAGGCGGCCAAGGACTCGCACTCCCACTTCCTCCCGCCGATGGCCACCCGCATGCGCCGCACGCCCAACCCGTTCGCGGACGACGCGGCGAACGACCGGGCCGTGGTGATCGACGTCGACGGGAACGCGCTGCTGTTCAAGCTGCCGTTGCGCGACGGCCGGGTGCTGACCGTTACGCCCCAGGTGCTCGCCGACTTCGTGGTGGCCAGTGGCGTGCTGGGCTCGGAACCGGTGAACTCGGTCGTCCTCACCACCTCCGGCTCGGCCGAGCTGCGTGGGGCCCGTGGCGCCGCGTTCGACTTCCAGCGCGCACTGTCGGCGAAGATCGGCGAGATCGAGGTGCACGCCCCGATCGACGCCTTCGACCTCGACAGCGGCATGCCCGACGCGAAGGCCGACAACCCCAAGTTCCTCCACTTCACCACCGACAAGTGGCGCACGTTCACGCCGATGTCGAAGGGGGACATGGATCCGGCCGATCCCGAAGCGGAGACCCGGCCGTACCTGGCCTACGACCAGAGCGGCACGCCCCGGTGGGTGGGCCTGCGGCACGTTGCCGTCGTGTCGGTGCGCGACCCCGCGACCGGCGAGGTGATCGGGGCGACCTTCCCGTCCGGCGGCAACCGGGCCTACCTGCGCAAGCGGGACGATGCCGAGCGCGCCTGGGTGGCCGCTCCCGACCGCGCCATCGAGTACACGGAGCCAGAGGGCTCGGACTCGGACTCCGACTCCGACTCCGACTCCGATGACGAGTCCGGCACGGTGCACGTCCGGCCGGAGCCGTGGAACAAGAACGCCTTCCTGTTGTTCGGACACGCGTCTCCGCAGTTCTTCCAGTTCACCGACTCCCGCTACGGCGTGATGACCGCGACCGGGGGCGTGTACGGGCAGATCGTCGAGGACTGGTACCTCGCCAAGACCGGGAAGACGCTGGGTGACGCGTTCAGCGAGGCCGTGACGCTGGCCTGTGCGCCCGCCGCGATGGACGGTCCAGGCTCGGCGGCGTTCGACGCCTTCGGGAAGCTGAGCGTGCGGCGGTTCTACGGCTCGACCACGAAGACGCGCACCGGGAACACGGTCATCACCATCGGGGACGCCGGCCGGTTCAAGCTGCTCGAACGCCGACCCGGTGCGATCACGACGACTGTGGTCGAGGTACCGGGACTCCCCTCGCCCCAGATCGGCCCGAGTCCGGACGACAGTGATTCGGACCTGTCCAACACGATCACGAAGTCGGATCCCGTTGCCGTGGCGGAGATCGACATGGTCCGGTCGGCCGCACCCGTCAACGAGGTGCGCACGACCAACGCCCGCGGCCAGGTGAGCTTCGACGTGCGGCGGATCGACCTCGGCGGCGTCACCGTGCGGGAGATCAGCCTCGAGCTGCGCACGAACTTCGCGACCGACGACGAGGAGAAGCAGCGCCGGTTCTGGTCCAAGTTGGACAGTGCGGTCGAGACGAACTTCAACTCAGGACTGGTGCTGCCCACCAGCGGGGACCTGCTGCGGGTGCGGTTGATGCACGTCCAGAGCTCTACCGCGCACGCGACCGTGTTCGTGGACAACGACGGGGCGTGGGGTGAGCGCCGGACCGAGTGGGCGCTCGACAACTCGGCTGAGGCGCTCGTCCAGCACGTGGCCGACCTGCTCGGCGCGTACGACGACACGGCCGCGAAACCGTGGTCGGGCAAGGATCTGACGGAGGCGCAGCTCACCGCGTTGGACGACCAGCACGTCCCGGGTGGCCTGAAGACGCTGTCGCACAACGACTTGCCGGACAACACCGAAGTGCTGTGGGTGCCCGGAACCGACTCGCTCGGGCGCAGCCGCCGGTTCACCCCGGGACAGGTGACGAAGACGCTGGTCCAGCGCGACGGGAAGAACGTCGGCGCGCTCTTCACCGACCTGCCCGCCGCGGCCGGGTGGATCAGCATGAGGCAGCGCGAGAGCGCGGTCTTCCTGACGGGGACGACCACCGCCAAGGTGCTGCCGGTGACCATCGAGGGGATCGACGACGACTCGACCTCGATCTTCGTCCTGCACGGCGGCACGCAGTCCGGTCAGCTGGAGGTCGACTCCATCGGCAAGGTCAAGGTCGGCCCGGACGGGTTCGTCGACGTCGCCGTGGACACCGGAGTGCTCGGCGGGCAGCCGGACGACAGCCTCGTCGTGATCTGGGCGTGCAACATCGCGGCGCTGCCGAAGGACCGCGGCTTCCTGCACGACGTGCAGAAGGTGTTGGAGAGCAGGAACTTCAAGCGTCGCGTCGCGGGTGGCACCAAGACGGTCTGGGTGTACCCGCCGACCGCGGGACGTGGCGACGGCACCAAGCCGAGCATCTCCGTCGCGGACGGCGGGCACTTCGAGGTCGTCGGCGACACGACCACGGCGGACGACACCGCGCTCGTCGCGGAACTGGTCACCGCACTGGAGAACGACTGGTCGTACGCCGACCCCGGTCCGCTCCCGGCCAAGGCGAAGATCCCGCTCGCCGACCGCGCGCACACGCTGGAGCTGATCCGCTCGATCGTCGACGGCGCCCGGCAGTCCGTGGCGCGGCGCGATGGAGACCTCGACCTGACCGCGCTGCACGAGGCCGCGCTCGCGCACCAGCGACCGGATCTCGTGGAAGCCACAGTGCTCTCGTACATCGCCGCGCACCAGGGCGACTTCCCCGAAGTGCGGTCGGTGACGACCATCAAGTTCAGCAAGAGTGCCTGGCGCGCAGCCACGCCGGGCGGGCTCGCCAGAGCGCGGTTCACGGTCACCGGCAAGGCGACGTGGGGCTCGCGCGAAGTCAGCCGCCCGGTCCGACTGGTTCCGCTGGGGGAGGCCGGTCCGTCGCGTGAGTCGGACGAGTTCCTCCCCGCTCCCTCCGACGTCCTGTACGACACGAACTCGTGGCTCACCAAGGACCGGAAGCCGCTCGACGACTTCGCCCGGGCGTTGGTGGAGATCGCCATCGAGAACACCGCGGACGGACTGCCGTTGCCGGACGTGCGGATCGTCGGCTACAGCCGCATCGCCCTGTTCCTCGGTGACGCGGCCTCCGCGTCGAACAAGGCGTCGAAGCACGCCGACGACACCCACATGGGGCTGCACAGCGCGGTCCAGCGCCACCTGACGATCCTGACGCCGCGCGGGACCACGAAGTTGTCCGCGGACACGGTCCTGCGCAACGTCCACACCGAGAGCGTCGCGGTGCCGTACCTGGCGAGCACCGTCACCGGCCGCGCCACGATGACCGCCGAGTACCCGCAGGCGCCCTCGAAGCACGACGAGGCCTATGCCCTGCTCGCACGTTCCGCCGCACAGGTCGAGAGCCGCGTCTCCGGCCCGGCTGCCGCGCGGCGGGTGCTCGACCACCTCACGGACGAGGTCGCGCGCGGCGGGGGCCGGGAGCTGGCGGAACGCATCGGCGACGCGATCGATCTCATCGCGTCCGAGGGCCTGCTCGACGACCTGCTGACGGCCCCGGTCCGCAAGTCCGACGTGACGCGGTTGAACGACGCGGTGGTCGTGGTGCGGACGTTGCTGGAAGGCGGCCACGACGACATCGCCCGCAACTACGCCGACGCGGTCCGGTCGGGTGGGCTCGACGGCATCCGCCAGGCCGGACTCACGCCGACGCAGATCAACGCGCTGGCCACCGCGGTCCGGCAGGGCGCGGGCCGCCGGGAAGCGGACAAGGCCGCCGCGCTGGCCAACATCCGCGAGCTCAACCGCACGCTCGGGACCACGTACCCCGTCGACGACCCCGAGCAGATGGAGCTCATCCTCGACGCCGCGCACAGCCATCTGGAGTCGATGCCGCTGGTGCGCAACGTCGACTTCGGCCGAACCCCGGCCGCGGTGCCCGCCGTGCCGGGGCGGCACCGGCCGACCGGGGCGGAGTTCCTCACCGCGACGCCGCACTTCCCGAACTTCTGGGAGAGCGGCATCAGCACGGGCACCGCCTACGTCCCCGGTCGCGGGTGGGTCGAGGAGCAGTTCGGTTACGGCCCTGTGCTCGGCCGCAAGGCGGGTGACCCGGCGAACCGCAGGGACCGCAAGGCCGACTTCGCCCCGGCCGTGCCTCAGGAGCTGCCTGCCTACGCGGCCTTGAACTCTGGTGTGCAGCACGCCGGTGCTGTCGCGTACGGGTCGAGTGTGTTGTACCTCAAGGAGGACGTGCGAAACCGCACGACCTACACAGCACGCGACAGCGCCACGGACGGAGCCGGCGGCGTCGCGTCGTACACCGGCGGCCGCAACCTGTTCGGCCTGCTGGCACACGGCTACGACGAGAACGTGCGGCAGGTGCTCGCCGACATCACCGGCTTCCGCCACGACCCGGCTCTGCGCGCGCAGCTCGTGCAGGACGGCTTCGCTCCCGTCGGCCGGTACATCGAGGCGCAGATCCACGGCGGCATGGCGTGGGCCGACGTGCGCAAGGTCGTCGTCAACTGGGGCGACCTGTTCGGCAGGCAGCAGAAGAACATGACGCTGCGGGAAGCCGAAGGGATGGTGGCGTACCTGTCGGAGTTCGCCACCGCCAACGGGTACGACTTCACCGTCATCCTGGGGCAGGAGATCGGCAACCCCGGCGGGATGGCGGCGGCCGAGGAGGAGCGCGCGCTGCGGCTGTTCGGGGTCACCGAGTTCGGTGCGGCGCAACGGGATGTCCTCGGGGCGCTCGACCGGCTGGCGAAGCCGACGCCGTTCCCCAGCCGTGCGGACCAGGAGGACCTGCTCGACCTCGCCGCCCGCGCCGGTATCGACGTCAGCGATCGAGACGAGGCGCTGGAGGAGTTGTGGCGCAAGGCTTCCCGTGCGGTTCCTGTCGGTGACGTGCCCGCTCTGCGGCAGGAGCTCGGGCTTTCCGATGCGGCGCAGTCGCTGTCGTCCTTGCCCGCTCACCCCGCGATGCCCGGCACCGAATCCGTCATCGAGCACACCCGCACCGTCGCGGGCTGGCTCGACACGGTGCTCGCGGGGTGGGGCGGTTCGATCCCGGATGTCGTGCACACCAACGCTTCGAAGCTCAGCGACGTCGTGCCGCCGCGCAAGTGGTGGCAGCTCTACCTCGATCCTCGTGACCACGCCGGTGCGCTCGAGACCGACCCGGTCAACCCCGGTGGTCGTTACGACGGCGAGGCTTCTCCTGGTTTCCAGCGCGGCATGGTGACGGCGTTCCAGTCGGTGCTGGAGGACCCCGCACGCATCGGCGAGCGGATCGGCTG
>JAVXWK010000470.1:0-2551 GCA_032230575.1 Pseudonocardiales bacterium
GCCGCCGTACAGCCGGTCGTTCCCGGCCTCGCCATACATGTACTCGCCGTCCTCGCCTCCTGCCATGTTGTCGTCACCGTCCCCGCCCCACAAGCCGTCGCTGCCGGCCCCGCTATCGATCGCATCAATGCCGATGCTGCCGAGGAGAGTGCGATTGCCGGCCCAGCTTTCGAGGAAGTCGTCCCCATGCAACTCAGCGTCGCCGGGCCGGGGTTCCGACACTTCCGACACTCGGTCACAATCCTCGGCGAAAACACATGCCCACACAGGTCGGGCTGGCGAGTGTCGGAGTGGGGATAAGCTCCTTGCCGTACCAGTGGAGGGCAAGTGTCGGCAGCGTCGGACGTCGGAAGGGGGCGGTAGACCCCGAGCGAGAGAAGGGTCACTTCGGCGGCGCGAAGAATGCTCAGGTCTACGAGGATCCCTCTGCTGGTTCAAGAACATCAGGATCAAGTCACTCCGGTAAGCCGCTAGCTCGGCGCACAGCTTACCGGAAGTGGAGAAGCCCGCCCGTTGCTACGTGCGGGCTTGGGTCGGCTTTACTGTTGTGGCGGGGCGGCCTCGCGGATGACCGCGCCCTTTTCGTCGCTGAGGACCAGCACGCTGAACCGCCCGATGGCCTGACGCTCGGGGGTGTTCACCGAGGCGTAGTCGAAGCGGCCGCGGAGGTCCGTGTAGCCGTCCTTGTGGAACTTCACGCTGCCGTCCGCCAGCCTCGCGTACACCTTCACGTACACCTTCGACAACGGCTTCCCGTCCGCCACGTTCGTCACATTCACCCGGCCGAAGTTCTCCGTCAACTTTACGTCCATCTCCGTCGCGAACACCGGCACCGAACGCGTCTTCCCCGCCGCCGTCACCTCCACCAACACGTTCCGCCGCACCAGCTCCTCCGGCAGCGGGATCACCACCTCCGGCTTGCCCGCCGGCAGCTTGTAGGTCTGCGACTGGGCCGGCCTGGTGAACGCGAACTGACCGCCCGATTGCTGCGCGAAGGGCGTGCGGCTGAACAGCAACTCCACGTCCATCGGGTAGTAGTTGATCGTCACCACCTCCAGGTTCTGCCACGTCACCCGCACACCCTTCCCCTGACCGCTCAACTCGAAGCCCGGCTCCGTCGCGGCGAGCTTGCCCTGGTTCTGCGCCGGGTCGTTGGGGTCGGCCACCTTCACGCCCTTGCCCGTGGCTTCATCGAGCACGTTCACCAGTGCCGTGAACGACGCCCGCCACCGGTCCACCGGATGCGTTAAGTGCTTCGCGGCGATGGCCCGCGCCTTCGCCACGTCCTCCTCGAACAACGCCAGGTACGCGGCACAGTAGTCGTACTGCAACTTCGTCTCGACGCGATCCGCACTCACCCGCGCGAACGCCGCCTGCGCCTCCTCGATGCGGTCCTGCAACAGCAGGTAGTAGGTCACCGCCAGCAGGTCGTTGTCGTCGAGCTGCGTGCGGTAGGTCAGCGTCTTGAGCGTCCGGTGATACTGCTCGTTGAGCGCCGCGTTGACGATCTGCCGGCGGTTGCCCAGGGCGTGGGCGCGGGCGTTGACCAGCGGCTTGTACTCCAGGTGCTCGTAAGCGTGCCGCTCCACCGGGTCGATGCTCAGCAGCGGACTGGTGATCGACCCGCCGCACTGGGCCACGAGGCTATCGACGTGCGGCAGGTACTCGCGGGCCACGCCCGGGTCGTTGTGGAACAGCCCGTACGACCAGAGCGTCGCGTTGAAGACGTGCCGTGCCCGCAGCAGCGTGATGACCTTCTGGTAGAAGAGGTTGTCGCGCATCCGGAACGCGATCTTCTCCAGGTTGAGCGCCGAGCAGTTCTCGCGGTTCATCATCGCCAGGACTTCGTCGTCGGTGGCGAACTGCGAGACGTAGTCCCACGACGCGGTGTCGAGCGTCCGCGGCTTCTCCAGCACCTCCACCGCGATCGGCGCGGCCGCGGCCACGACGTGTTCGCTCTTCGCCACGTGGGCCGGGAAGTGGGTGAACTTGCCGGGCTGCGGGAAGTAGAAGAGGTAATCGACCGTGTGCGTGCGGTACGGTTCGAGATCGACTTGGACGGTCCTGGTGAACTGCCCGTTGGCGATGGGGATCGAGCCGACGGGCACCTGCACCAGCACGGTGAGCCGTTGCCGCGTGGACGTGGGATTGGTGACGACGACCTGGCAGCCGTAGGCGGTGTGGATGACGAACTCGCCGGTGACGTACTTGTCGATCTTCTCGCCGTTCTCCTCGCGGAAGCGGTCGTTGGGCTTGTAGAAGTTCTGACCGATCAGCACCGGCGTCTTGCCGTCGGGTGCGGCGGCAGCGCGGACTTCCTCGTGGAAGGCGATGACCGGTCCGGCGGGGACGAGGGTCATGATGGAGCCGGCGAAGTCGTACTTGTGCTTGGCGGCCTCGAACGGCAGGTCGAGGACCGAGAGCGCGAACATCATCTCGGTGAAGTTGCGCGAGGCGTCGGCGAGGTGGCGCGACAGGAACGGTCCGTTGCCGGCGTGGTTGGCGTAGTCGATCCAGAAGGGTCCGACGCCGACGAGTGCGGCGGCCTGGT
>JAVXWK010000476.1:0-15277 GCA_032230575.1 Pseudonocardiales bacterium
GTCGAGCTCTTCGAACGCGAGGCGCACTCGATCAGGCCGGCCAGCGCCGCTCTGCTCATCGCCGACCGCGGCGGTGAGCTGCTCGCCGCGTTCGACGGCTTCGAGCACGAGGTGAAGGCGATGGTGCAGGGGCTGCGCGGCCGCCTGCGGATCGGCACCTTCCCCACGGCGAGTTCGCGGGTGGTGCCAAAGGCACTGGCGAAGCTGGCCGCGGACCTGCCGGACGCCGAGATCCGGCTGGACGAGGCGGAGCCGGAGGACGTGCTGCCGCTCGTGCTGACCGGCGCGCTCGACCTCGCGCTGGTCTACGCCTACGACCTCGTGCCGCAGACGTGGCCGGAAGAACTGACGGTGCTGCCGTTGCTCGACGAGTCCCTCCTGGTGATGGTGCCGGTCGAGCACCCGGCCGCGAAGAACAACTTCAAGCTCGAAGATCTGAAAAACGAACGCTGGATCGCGTCACGCGACGGCACGTCAGGCGCAACGTGCCTCACGCGGCTTTGCGCGGCGTCGGGTTTCGCTCCGAGAATTGCTTTCCGAAGCAACGATTATGAGGTCGTGCAGTCACTCGTGGCGGCCGGCGTGGGTGTCGCACTCGTGCCCGCGCTCGGTTACAAGGCGCTACCGGGCACGCACGCAATGCCGTTGCGCCACAAGCCCTTGCGCAGGCACGTGCACGTTGTCCACCGCACTGCGAATACCAACCCGTTGCTGCGTGATGCGGTAAACGCTCTCCAGGAAGTTTGCCAAAACGCTGTGGGCGGCTACATAAGTCAGCCATGATGAAGAAATGGGGGAACTCAGCAGCGATGGGGCGCTGGCTGGGATCCGGGACTGGGGTTCGCCGGATCTTCGCGGGCACATCAGAATTCTGATCGACAGCAACGAACCGGGCGTCGAGGAAATCATCCTCGGCAGCCTCGACGAGGCAGGCGCGGCGCGGCCGCTGCTCTGCCGGGTGCTCGCGGAGCGCGATCCGCACCGCGACCCGCACTACGCGCTGCGGCACTTCTACGAGGCAACGGACGGCCCGGTCCGCCGCTGGCTCGGCCAGGAGGTCTACCGCAGTCCGTGGGTGTGGCTCTACGGCATCACCAGGCTGCGCGACGCACAGCCCGTCGAGCGCGTCACGCCGGACGTGACGCACTGGCTGGCCACCCGCCGTCAGATCGCGGTCACGGCCCTGGGCGACACCGCGGACCCGGCCGCCCTCCCGCCGATCATCGGCCGGCTGCGCGACGCGAAGTGGTGGGTCCGCACCGAGGCGGCGGCAGCGGTCCGCCGTCTCGCGAAGTCGGGCGTCCAGGTCGGCTCCGCGGCCGAGGCGTTGGTCGCCTGCCTGCACCACGACCGCCAGGAAGTGATCGAGCAGGCCGCCGCCGCACTGGCGCTTCCGGCTGTGCGTGAGTGCCTGCTGTGGTCCCGCGCGTCGCTCATGCCGCTGGCGGGAGCGATCGTCGACAACGCACTCGACGGTGTGGTGGCGCCGCTGGTCCCGTTGTGGCCGGGCGAGGACTGAGAGCCGGCTCTACTCGCCGGTCCGCCCGTCCGCGAGCTCGCGGAGCAGATCCAGGTGGCCCACATGGCGCGCGGTCTCCTGCGTCACGTGGGCCACGATCCACCGCACGGTGAACTTCTCGTTCGCTGCGTTGCCGTCTGGACCGCGCTGCTTCAACGCCTCGGTGTTGGCCCACTCCTCCTGGTACGCCTTGACGAGCGACTCGGGCGTGTCGTCCTCGGTGAGGTCCCACGACGGGTCAGGGCTGCCCTCCCACAACGACGGCAGGTCCAGGCCCGCGCCCGCGATGCACAGCCAGTACCGCTCCATCGCGACGAGGTGCTTGAGCACGCCGAGCGCGGTCAGCTTCGGTGACGTGACGATCGGCGCGGCCGTGGCCAGGTCGCGGGTCAGCCCGTCGACCTTCAGCACGGCGGTCCTGCGCAGGAAGTCCAGGAACTCCCAGGCGAGAACCGACTCATCCTTCGCGAGGGTTTGGGGCCAGGTTCGTGTCACCGAGCGAGTCTGTCAGTAGTAACGCCGCAGCGTCGGCCAGATGGCTTCCCACGGTCCATCCGGGGCCGTGCACAACCACAGTTCCGTGCCGTCCTCGTCGTTCTCGATGACGTTGTGGTGCTGGGCAACGCGCCTGCAGGCCGTGAACGGCGCCGAGTCGAACCCGACGAGCAGCACCTTCTTGTTCAACGTCTGCGGCGGTCCCCAGTCGTAGTACGACATGTGGCCCGAATACACCGGAATCCGCGTGAAGGCCTCGACCGCGCCCGCCTGGCCGTAGTTGCGGGTGATCACGACGGGGCGGTCGTTCTGCATCCACGCCTTCTCGACGCTGTCGGCGAACTCGGGCCAGCCGACCTGCTCGCCCTGCTCGGGGTTGATGGCGATGACCGGCTCGAGCGCGCTCGGCGGCAGGATCGGCAGTGAGCCGATCACGGCGGGCACCACGCTCAACGCCACGAGCACGCCACCGATCACCTTGCGCCGCAACAACCATTCCTGAGCTTGACGTGCGCCCGCCGCCATCAGCACCAGCAACAACGGCACCGCGTAGTACGGCTTGCCGCCTGCCACGAGACAAAGCACGCACAGGATCGGATAGGCCAGCGCGAGAGAGCGCAAAGCGTTGTCGCGCCAGAGGTTCCGGAAGCCCTTCAACCACACCGGCACCAGGAACAGTGACAGCATCAGAAGCTGCATGGGGATGAACATGACGCGGTTCTCGAGGCCGTCGTCCTCGCTGATGCCGCGCGCGACCGTGAGCAACGGGAAGTCGTGCCGCGCCTGCCAGATCACAACAGGAGCGGCGATCACCGCGCACACCGCCAGTCCGGCCGGCAGCCACCACGTGCGGAACACGTCCCGTGGCCCGGTGATGAGCAACGCGACCGCCAGCGCGGCGAGCAGCAGGAGCAGCAACCACTTGTTGGCGAGCCCGATCCCGGACGCCGCACCGAGCGCGAGCCACCAGCGGCCGTCCCGCGTCTTCAGCAGCCTGACCGCGAAGTAGCCGACGAGCACCCAGATCAGCAGGTCGACCGTGGCCGTGGACAGCATGTGGCTCACCGCGAGCACGAACGTCGACGTCGCCGAGGCGGCGGCCGCGAAGACCTCACCGCCGCCGAGTTCCTTCGCGATCAACGCGACCACGACCGTGATGCCGAGCGCGAGGAGCGTGGCGATCACGCGGAGGCCGAACGGCGTCTCACCGAACACCTCGGTGCTGAGGCGGGCCAGGATCGGCGTGATCGGCGGCTGGTCCACGTACCCCCAGTCGGGCCGTTTCCCCGCCGCGATGAAGTAGAGCTCGTCCCGGTGAAACCCGTACCGCCCCGACAACGCGGTCAGCACCACAGCCTGCACAGCGAGCACGATCCCCAGCCCACGTCTCATAGGCGGGACGGTAGCCGGGGACCCGTTGATCAAGTGGTCTGTTTGCGGTACCAACGGGGTGAGGTGTTGATCGGCGGCTTGAGGCCCGCGTTGACCACGATCATGGCAGGCCCGTCGGCGTTGCCCAGCGCGTCCTTCAGCCCGTCGAAGCCGTCGAGCGTGACCGCGGGAATCCCGAAGCTCTCCGCGAGCTTCGCGAAGTCGGGCCTGGTCAGATCGACCCCGCTGATGGCGTGGTTCGCGATCTGCTGGTCGTACCGGAGCATGCCGTACCCGCCGTCGTCGACGAGCACGATCGTCAGCGGCAGGTTCTCCTGCCTCAACGTCGCCAGGTCGCCGCACGCGAACAGGAACCCGCCGTCCCCGACCACCGCGATCGTCCGGCCGTCGACCGCCGCCCCGATCGCGGCCGGGAAGCCGAACCCGAGCGTGCCCCAGCCGACCGGGTACGCGAGGCCGCGCTGCTTGGTGACGTGGTGGAAGCCGCCGATCCAGTAGCCGGGGATGCACATGTCCGCGACGATCGTGGCCGTCTCGCCTTCGAGTGCCTGCAACAGCTTCGAAGCTTCTGGGGAGTCCTCGGCCACCAGCGCCCGGACTTCGGCGTTGACCGCCTCGACGTCGACAACGGCGTCCTTGCGGGTCACCTTGGCCGCGAGGGCCTCCGTGACCGCGGCCGCGTCGCCTTCGACCGTGACGTCCGCGGGGTAGTTCTTGTTCGCCTCGGCCTTGTCGATGTTGATCGCGAGCAGCCTGGGAGGCTTGGGCTGCAACCAGTTCTGCGTCATCATGCCGTCGAGGTCGGTGCCGATCGCGATCACCAGATCGGCCTCGTCCCACAACCTCCCGACAGGCGGTGCATGCACTGGTCCCTTGACGACGTGCGCGCTGTCCGTGAGGCCCCGCGCCCCGTACGTGGTGACGATCGGCGCGTTCAGCTTGTCCGCCAACGCTCCCACCGCGGCGCCCGCCCCCGACCGCGCCGCACCACCGCCCGCCCAGATCAACGGCCTCCCGGCAGTCGCGATGAGCTCCTCGGCCTCGGTGAGGTCCGGGACGAGGTGGGCTTGTCCGGCCGGCTTCGGTGAGTGGTGCGATGTCTCGGCGGACAGGAAATCCGTTGGCACACCGAGGTAAACCGGCCCGTGCGGACTCCGCGTGGCCGCCTGGACCGCCTTGTCGGCGTACGCGCCCAGCTCCTGCGCGGACGGCACGTCGAACGACGCCTTGGTGACGGGCCTGAACATCGCCTTCTGGTCACGCGTCTCGTGCAGCACGCCCCGGTACACGCCGGGCTGCCGCAGCGTCGACGGGATGTCCGTGGCGATGACGAGCACCGGACTGCCCGACGCCCACGCCTCACCGGTCGCGCCGAGCGTGTTGGCCGCGCCGGGCCCGGTGGTCACGACCGCCACGCCGAGCTTGCCCGTGGCGCGTGCGTATCCGTCGGCCGCGTAGACCGCCGTCTGCTCGTGGCGCACGCCGATCATGCGGATGCCCTTGTACTTCTCGAGCGCCTCCCAGATGGCGAGGTTGTGCACTCCCGGCAGGCCGAACACGACCTCGACGTCGTGCGCGGCCAGCACTTCCAGCAAACTCTCGGCACCCCTGGGCATGCGTTCGACGCTAAGGCCCGCTTACGCCGGTCGCAACGGTCGTGCAGCAGGTCTGGTGCTCAGCCTCACCTGCGGCACGGCTCCTGTGAACGTTCCGGTACTCGCGGTGGGATCGACCTCGCGGAAAGTGCCGGTTGTTCGATCGGGCCGCGTCCGAATCGAGCAAGTGCAATCCCGGAGCGGTGCCGGCGGCGCTCTCGGAAATCGTCTCCGCCGTCGCGCCATTTCACCCTCTGGGGTGAATTGGTTGCTCAGGTCGGCCCACGGCGGCAGACCTGTTCAGCAGAGTGCGCGAACCGTCCGCGGCGCTCGCTCCCCCCGCGTGGTCAGGCGAATTCCACCTCAGGTATGGCCATGGCCGGCGCTGCTGTCCGCGCAGGTCGTGCCGGTGCTGAAATCGCGGAACGAAATGTGCGTGTTAAGTCCAGGTTGCGCGACTTGTTTCGGCGAACTTCACGGATGTGCGAATTGGGCGAGGTGATTGAAGGGCGAACCATGTTCAGGGCCTGGCCCCTTGTGCCACGATGTGCGCGACCGCACGACCTGGGGGTTGGAGATGCTGTACTTCGGTGGGCTGTTCGGCGTGGTGACGTTGTGTCTGGTGATCTTCGCCGTCGTGGATGTGATCACGACCGATGAAGGCTCAGTTCGCAATCTGCCGAAGATGTTGTGGCTTCTCCTGGTCTTGCTGTTCCCTTTGGTGGGCTCGATCGCGTGGCTCGTCGCGGGCCGTCCGGTGGTGGGGACCGGACGCGCGCGCTTCGGTGCGTACGAACGCGACGCGGCTGCTTTTCCCGAGTACAACCGGCCGGGGCGGTTCGCGGCCGGCAATCCTGACGACGACGAGGAGTTCCTGCGCCGCTGCCGTGAGCGCGCGGAGGAACAACGACGCAAGGGACGCGAGAACCAGTGAGGAAAGTCCTGCTGTTCTTAGTTGTTCTGCTCGCCGGCTGCGGAGGCAACGCGCAGCTGGCAGCCCCACCCACAGCCCCCCAAACGTCCACTTCGGACAAACTGGCGCCGGGTGAGTTCCAGGCGCGCTGGTGGACCTGGGCCTCCCAGCCCACCGTCAGCAACCCGGTGTCCGACACCTCCGGGCGGTTCTGCATGCGCGACCAGCCCGTCGAGGTCTGGCTGCTCGCCGGTTCCCTCGGCGACGGCCCGGTCGAGCGGCAGTGCCGCGTCCCGGCCTCCAAGCCGCTGCTCGCTCCCGTCGTGAACCTCGCGAGCGACGTCGCCGAGTGCGAGCGGTTCATGAAGAGCGCCCAGGGCGAGGTGCTGATGGACGGCTCCACGCAGGCGCTGACGAGGGTCTCCGCGACGCCGTTCACCTACGAGGCGCGCGCGGGCAACCCGTTCGACACCCAGGCCGGCCGGATCAACTCGGTCGGCTGCGGCCTCTACGCGTGGATCAACCCGCCCACGTCCGGCGAGCACGAGCTGCACATCCGCGGTTCCGCCGACGGCAAGGACGTCGACGTGAAGTACAAATTGATCGTCGGAGCGGACTAGTCCGGGTACCGTGGTCGTCGGCGTCCGAGCAGACGTGAGGCTGGAGCCGCTCCCCGGCAGCGAGCGGCACACTCCGCCGCAGTGTTCAGGAACTCCTGCTCACCGAAGCGAACCGACCACGTAGACGCGTGACACATGCGTCCTTGTCTTGCCGAGCCGGGCGGCGGAAGCGAGGACTGCTGTCATGGCACGTCTGTCCATCACGGACCAGCTGGCCGACCTGCGGCGCACCTACACGGGCGAGAACCTCTCCCAAGCCGTGCCCGCCGTGCGCGACGGGGAGCTGTTGCCCGACGCGACCGCCGCGACCCAACAGCAACTGGAAGCCAAGGTGCTGCTCGCGGGGTGCACCGCGGCCAGCATGCTCCAGCTGATGCCGCCGGCGAGCATCATCAGGCCCGCGCACGCGTTCCGGACGGTGCAGCCGGGGGAGACCCTCAAGCTCCACCTGAGCGAGCGCGCGCTCGGCCCGTTGCTGTTCGAGCTGCTGCCCCGCACCGAGGGCGGCTACGGCATGGGTGTCGCGGGACTGAGGCACCAGCAGTACCGGCGGTCGTCCGAACTGACCACCGGTGACGCGGGAGTCGTGCTCGCCGGCGTCGACGACAACGCGTGGGACCTCGGCATGCGGTATGTGCGCTGGATGCACGAGTTCCGCGGCGTCGAGCACACCGACGGCGGCGGCGACGACGAGGAAACGCCGGAAGCGGCCACTGGGAGCGCTCTCCTGCGTCGAGTACACCTGTGGCATGACGCGAGCTGGCTGCGAGCACTTCCGATGGGGAACGCGTGGTTCGTCGAGTGGCCGGGTGGTGCGACGGAGGACGACATCAGGCAGAAGCTCGCCCACCCGGAGTTCGGCACCAGCCGCGAGATCACGCTCCGACGCGCCGAAGCGCCAACCCAGGACGTCGAGGAAGGCATGCGGACCTACCCGTGGCCGGACGAGTTCGTGTCTGCCGTCACGGCTGGTGAGCCTGATCAGGGGCCTGCCCGCCGCTAGACTGCGCTTTCGCACGCAGGAACGATCGTCAGGAGGACCCCGGTGACCCAGCAGGCTGCCGAGGCCCAAACCGAAGCCACGCGCAAGGCCCCCCGCGTACTGGTCGCCGAGGACGAGGCGCTCATCCGTCTCGACCTCGTGGAGATGTTGCGCGAAGAGGGCTACGACGTGGCGGGTGAGGCCGCAGATGGCGAAGAGGCGATCAAGCTCGCGTCCGAGCTCAACCCCGACCTGGTGATCCTCGACGTGAAGATGCCCAAGGTCGACGGGATCGAGGCGGCGCAGCACATCGCGGGCAACAGGATCGCGCCGGTCGTGATCCTCACCGCGTTCAGCCAGCGAGACCTGGTCGAACGTGCCCGTGACGCCGGTGCGATGGCGTACCTGGTCAAGCCGTTCGCGAAGCGGGACCTGGTGCCCGCGATCGAGCTGGCGATCAGCCGGTTCACCGAGCTGGCCGCGCTGGAGCAGGAGGTCGCCGGGCTGACCGAGCGCCTCGAGACGCGCAAGGTCGTGGAACGCGCCAAGGGCGTTCTCATGACCAAGCAGGGTCTGAGCGAGCCGGAGGCATTCCGGTGGGTGCAGCGCACTGCCATGGATCGCCGCACGACGATGAAGGCAGTCGCAGAGGCCGTCATCGAGAACTTCGGCTGAGCTCCAGCCAGACCGACTCCGTCTGCGCCTCGGGACTCTCGGGGCGCAGACGGACCTCGACGGTGTGGTTGCCCGCGAGGGCGAGGTTCAGCTCGTGCCGGCCGCCGATTCCGCCCGGCATCGGCAGCGTCGCCGCGTGACCGCTGTCCACGTACACCTCAAAGCCCGCCACCGGCGCCACTGATCGCGCCGCAGCGCCGTCGAGTGTGACCACCAGCGTCACGTCGTTTGGGGTCACAGCGGCGAACTCAGCCGTCATCACGGGCAAAACGGGCGCGGGCTCGTCCGGGGCGAGCGGAAGCTTCTCCGGCGACTGACCGGGCACCTCCCAGTAGCTCTCCAGCACCTGCGCCTGCGACGCGCCGGGCATCCGCAGCACGAACGGCGTCAGCGAGTCCGGCCCGGAGGCCCCGAGCAACGCCACTGGCACGTCCGCGACCAGGGTCAGCTCGCTGTCCTGCGCCCCGGACCAGCCGGTCACCACCGGCCGCATCGGCACCCGCTCCGACCCGAGCTGCGCGACCAGGCCGTTCACGTCACCGCCGTCGCCGAGCCGGATCGTCGCCCGTAATCGTGCCGATGGAGCTCCACGCAGCGGTGCGCGCGCCGTGCCGATGCCTGGCGCCTCCTCGTCGGGCTCCAGCACGCGCAACGTGCCCGCCACGATCTGCGTCTCGGTCACCTCGTCCACGGGCTGACGCGACCCGGTCAGACCGAGCGCGTCGACCACCACACGCCCCGGATAGCTCGGCGGCGGGGTCAGGCCGGCGAGCACACTCGCCTCACGCCACGCCGGCACGACCTGGGACGCGCCGATCTGCACGCCGTCCTGCAGAACGCGCACTCCGGACCGTGTCAACACCACTTCGAACCGATGCAGGACGCCCGCACCGCGCGTGCCAGGTGCAACGGTGTCGTCCACCACCACGCGAACCGCATCAGCAGGAGGTATGGGTCCGACCCGATCCGGAGTGCCGGGAACCAGGTCGAGCACGAGCTTCCCGTGCGGCCCGGCGGCGTCCGTCACGACGACGACCCGGCCCAGTTCGTCCGCCTCGTTCAGCCTCAGCAACGACCGCGAGCGCAACACCGCCGTGTCGCTCCCGCACGGCATGTCGATCACCAACCGGCCGTTGGACCCGGAGCCGGGGTTCACGCAGCCACGCCGTCCGCTCAAGTGGTAGCGGCGTTCCAGGAACGTGTCGTCGAAGTCGTCCAGTGAACCGAGCACTGCCTGCCGCCACGAGTCGTCACCAGGGCGTTCTTCGGCGCGAACGGGAATCGAGCGCTGGCCGAACGCGTCCACCGCCCGTACGTCGGCCCGGCCGGTTCCGGTGATCTCCGGCGACGCGACGAGCCGGCCGAACACCTCGTACCCCGCGGCGCCGTCCACGGGCGCCCATTGGATCCTGCCGTCGCTGCTCCATACGGAGGACGACGGAGGTGGCGCGGCCGGCTGAGACGGTAATTTGACCGACGAGGACGCGTACCGGGTCAGCCGCACGGGTTCTGAGCTGGGCTTATTACCACGGTCATCGGTATCGCGCAGGACGAGGACCGCCGCGACGAGAACGGCGGCGGCACCGACAGCGGCGATCACCCGACGACGCGGAGTCATACGTCCACGTTATGACAGCCGTCCAAAGAGTGAACGAAGGTTACGGTTCGTGACATTCCTTAAGCGAAACATAACGCCGCGTTGCGTTATGGTCACGAGCCCATTGGCTTTGATGACTGCGGTCACAGTCATCGCCTAGGTTCCCGGCCATCCCTCAGGAGAGGGTCGTGGAGCGGTGCGCGGAGAACTCGCGTCGCCGGGAGCAGGGAACTAGGAGGGACATCACGTGCGTAAGCACTCTGTGAAGTCCGCAGCGATCGTGGGCGCAGCGCTGCTCGTTCTTGCAGCCTGCAGCTCGAACAAGACCGAAGGCGGCGGCAACAACGGGGGCAGCTGCGACACGTCGAAGGGCACTCTGACCGTCGGTGTTGTCGCCCCGCTGTCCGGGAACCTGTCCGCTCTCGGCATCGGCATCAAGCAGTCCGCCGAGCTCGCCGTGGACGAGGCGAACAAGAAGTGCACGGTGAAGGGCTACAAGCTGGCCGTCTCCGCGCAGGACGACGAGGCCAACCCCGCCAAGGGTGCCCAGGCCGCCACGAAGCTGTCGACCGACCCGACCGTCGTCGGCGTCGTCGGCACGCTGAACTCGTCGGTCGCCCAGACGGTGCAGCCGATCCTGAAGGAAAAGAAGATTCCTCAGGTGTCGCCCGCCAACACGAACCCGACGCTGACCAGGGGCAACGACTTCCTCACCGCCCCGAAGCGCGCGTTCGAGAACTACTTCCGCGTCTGCACCACTGACGACCTGCAGGGCCCGTACGCGGCCAACTACCTCGTCGAGAAGGCCGGCAAGAAGAAGATCGCCATCATCACCGACGGCAAGACCTACGGTGAGGGCCTCGCGGCCGAGCTGTCGAAGCAGGTCACCAAGAAGGGTGGCCAGATCGTCGGCTCCGAGAAGGTCGGCGAGAAGGACACCGACTTCTCCGGCGTGATCGCCAAGATCAAGGCCACCAACCCGGAGGCCGTCTACTACGGCGGTGAGTACCCGGTCGCGGGTCCGCTGTCGAAGCAGATGAAGGACGCCGGTCTGAACGTCCCGCTCATGGGTGGCGACGGCATCTTCGACGGCAAGTTCATCGAGCTGGGCGGTAAGGAAGGCGACCTCGCCACCTCCGTCGGCGCCCCGACCGAGTCCCTGGCCACGGCCAAGGCCTTCGTCGACGCGTACAAGGCGAAGTTCGGCAAGGAGGACTACGCCGCCTACGGTGCGTTCTCCTACGACGCCGCGAACGCCATCATCGGTGCCCTGGGTGCCACTCTCACCAGCGGCGACTGGTCCGACTCGAAGCGCGACGACATGCTGACCAACGTCGGCAAGTACAGCGGTTCCGGCGCGACCGGTGAGGTCAAGTTCGACCAGTACGGCGACAGCACCAACAAGGTCCTGACCGTCTACTCGGTGACCTCTGGCAAGTGGAAGGACGTTCAGACCGGCACGTTCACCGGCTGACGACTACCTAATCACTGATTGAAGCCACGGCGGGGGCGGGCGTTGTTTGCTCGCCCCCGCTGTTTACGGAGGTAGTCGTGTCAGTCCTGCTTCAGCAGCTGGTGAACGGGGTGATGCAGGGCGCGTTGATCGCCCTGATCGCCCTGGGGTACACGATGGTGTACGGCATCATCCAGCTGATCAACTTCGCCCACGGCGAGGTGTTCATGGTGGCCTCGTACGGAGGCCTCGCCACCTACACGTGGCTCCTTCCTGAAGACCTCAAGAAGGTCCCGTACGTGGCTCTGCCGCTGATGTTCGTCGGCGGCATCATCGTCGCCGTCATCGTCGCGGTGATCATGGAGCGGTTCGCGTACCGGCCGCTGCGCAACGCGCCTCGGCTCGCACCGCTCATCACGGCACTCGGTGTGTCCGTGTTCCTGCAGGAGTTCGTGCGCAACGTCTACCCGAACGCGACGTCGAACCTGCCTTACCCCAAGGTCTTCCCCGAGGGTGCTCTGCAGCTCGGTGACGTCAACATCTCGTGGACGGGCCTGCTGCTGGTCCTGCTCTCGGTCGGTCTCGCCATCGTCCTGCAGACCTACATCAACCAGTCACGGATGGGTCGCGCCATGCGTGCCACCGCGCAGGACCCCGACACCGCGAAGCTGATGGGTGTCGACCCCGACCGCGTGATCGTGCTGACGTTCATCTTCGGCGCCGTGCTCGCCGGCGTCGCGGGCATCCTCTACGGCGGGTACCTGAGCAACATCAACATCGACATGGGCTTCCAGACCGGCATCTTCGCCTTCACGGCGGCCGTGCTGGGTGGTGTCGGCAGCATCCGCGGCGCGGTCATCGGCGCGTTCATCATCGGTCTGATCAAGACCTTGGCCGGCCAGTACATGCCGGGCGGCACCCAGTACGACTACGTGTGGATCTTCGTCGTGCTGATCCTCGTGCTCGTCTTCCGCCCGCAGGGTCTGTTCGGCGAGCCGGAAAGGGTGCGCGCATGAGCGTCAACGGCACTTCTTCTGGAAAGCGTTCCGCACTCGCTCCGCTCGGCAAGCCGTTCGCGGTCGTCGGTGGCGTTCTCGCCATCGTCGCGGCCCTGCTGCCGTGGGTCACGTTCAGCCTCAACGACGGCAACTGGCCGGACAAGTCGACGCTGCAGTTCTTCGACGCGCCGTTCGAGCTCACCGGCTTCCGCTGGCACATGCTGCTGCTCGGTGTGCTCGTCCTCATCGCGACGTTCGCGCCGATCCCGTCCCGCGGTCGCGTCATCCGCGCTCTGGGCTGGGGCACCGCGCTCGTCTCGTTCGTCAACGGCGCGTACATCACGGTCAAGGGTGGTGGCCTGGCCGCCATCACCGCGCTCGACGGCGCCGTCGCGTTCGGCAGCATCGCCGGCCTCGTCGCCGGTGTGCTGACGATCCTCGCGGCCTACGGCATCGGCTTCGAGCCGGTACGCCAGTGGAAGGTCAAGCTCTCGACCCCGCTGGCGTACCTGGTGCTGCTGGCGTCGTTCGCGGCGGTGCTCTACGCCGTCTCCGCGCTGCTGACCACCGGTGGCGTCGGTGCCGCGAACCCGTACGCGGGTGCGATCTTCCTGTCGTTCCTCGGGTTCGCCGCCGGTGTGCTCGGTGCGCTGAGCGGTGTCGGGTTCATCAAGTGGCTGTCGGCGCTGTCCGAGCAGCACCGCGTGTTCAGCGTGATCGTGCTGGCGGCGTGCGCGCTGCTGCTGCCGTTCACCGAAGCGGGCAACGAGTACTGGATGACGGTCGCGGCGAACATCGGCATCTACGCCGCCACCGCGATCGGACTGAACATCGTGGTCGGTCTCGCGGGTCTGCTCGACCTCGGGTACGTGGCGTTCATGGGCATCGGTGCCCTGGTGGCGGCCAACTTCTCCGGTGCGGCCACCGCGCACTTCGGCATCCACCTGCCGTTCCCGATCGCGGCGATCGTCGCGGCGATCGTGGCCGGCATCTTCGGCGCCATCGTCGGTTCGCCGACGCTGCGCGTTCGCGGTGACTACCTGGCGATCGTGACGCTCGCGTTCGGTGAGATCTTCACCCGCTCCGCGCAGAACAACATCGGCGGCATCACCAACGGCTCCAACGCCATCCCGGGCATCCCGCAGCTGTCGCTGTTCGGCGCCGAGTTCAACAGGTCGCTCACCATCGGCGCGGTGAAGCTGCCCGCCGGCGTCCTCTACTACGTCCTCATCGTGCTGCTCGTCGCGGCGACGATGGCGGTGTTCGCGAACCTCAAGTTCAGCCGCATCGGCCGCGCTTGGATCGCGATCCGCGAGGACGAGGACGCGGCCCGCGCGATGGGCATCCGCACCGGCAAGATGAAGATCCTCGCGTTCCTCATCGGTGCCACGCTCGCAGGTCTCGCGGGTGCGGTGTTCGCGCACAAGAACGGCACCGTGTCCTACGAGTCGTTCAAGTTCCTCGAGTCGGTCACGCTGCTCGCGGCGGTCATCCTCGGCGGCATGGGCTCGATCCCGGGCGCCGTCCTGGGTGCGGCGCTGCTGTTCGTGCTGCCCGAGAAGCTGCGCGACTTCGCGGACTGGCGCCTCATGATCTTCGGCCTCGCGCTGATCCTGATCATGCGGTTCCGCCCTGTCGGACTGATCCCCGATGCGCACAGGCGCGCCGAGATGGTCGAGCGCGCCGATGAGAACGCCGATGAGGCGCACGAGGAGGCGAAGCGGGCATGACGCCTGTGTTGGAAGCTCGCGACGTCTCGATGGTCTTCGGTGGCCTCAAGGCACTGAAGGGCGTCACGCTGTCGCTCGACGAAGGCAAGATCGTCGGACTGATCGGCCCGAACGGCGCGGGGAAGACCACGTTCTTCAACTGCCTCACGGGTCTCTACACGCCGACGACGGGTCAGGTGCTGCTCAAGGGCAACGTCCTGCCCGGCGACCCGGCCCAGGTGACGGACGCGGGTGTCGCCCGCACGTTCCAGAACATCCGCCTGTTCCCCAGCATGACCGTGCTGGAGAACGTGATGGTCGGCCGGCACGTCCGGATGAAGCAGGGCCCGCTGGCCTCGCTGTTCCACGGACCGGCCTACCACCGCGGTGAGAAGTCGGCGCGCGACCGTTCGCGGGAGCTGCTCTCGTTCGTCGGCCTGAACAACCTGGACGACGAGCTCTCGCGCAACCTCCCGTACGGCGACCAGCGCCGTCTCGAGATCGCGCGCGCGTTGGCGACGGACCCGGCGGTGCTGCTGCTGGACGAGCCCACGGCGGGTATGAACCCGCAGGAGACGGAAGCGACGCAGCAGCTGATCTTCCGCATCCGCGAGACGGGTGTGTCCGTCGTCGTCATCGAGCACGACATCAAGTTCATCTTCGGGCTGTGCGACTCGGTTTCCGTGCTCGTGCAGGGCGAGCTGCTCGTCGAAGGCAGTCCCGAGGTCGTGCGGGCGGACCCGCGGGTGGTCGAGGCCTACCTCGGCAAGCCGCCGGACGAAGTCGCGCAAGAAGTCGAGGCCGCCGCTGCTTCTGCTGAGGAGGAGCAGGCATGACCGCGCTGCTCGAAGTCCGCAACCTCTCGGTCGCCTACGGTGCGATCGAGGCCGTCCGCGACGTCTCGTTCACCGTCGAGGCCGGGCACATCGTGTCGCTCATCGGCGCGAACGGTGCGGGCAAGACCACGACCCTGCGCACCATCTCGGGTCTGCTGCGTCCGGCGTCCGGCGAGATCCTGTTCCAGGGCAAGCCGATCCACAGCGACCCGGCGCACGCGATCCTCGGTGAGGGCATCGCGCACTGCCCGGAGGGCCGGCGGCTCTTCCCCCGGATGACGGTGGAGGAGAACCTGCATCTCGGCGCGTACGTCCGCAAGGACGACGGCGTCGAGGCCGACATGCAGCGGGTGTACGACCTCTTCCCCGTGCTGGGGGAGCGGCGGCACAACAAGGCAGGGCTCTTCTCCGGTGGTGAGCAGCAGATGCTGGCCATCGGGCGGGGGCTGATGTCCCAGCCGACCCTCCTGCTGCTGGACGAACCCTCCCTGGG
>JAVXWK010000500.1:0-15968 GCA_032230575.1 Pseudonocardiales bacterium
GCCGCCGGTGACCGAGTCGGCTCCTGTCGTGTTCGACGCTCCGGTGCGGCCTCCGGGGCTCGGGGTGGCCTCCATCTCGACCGTGCTGTCCCCGTCCGCGCCCGCCGGTGGCGAGGTGGCGTCCGCGCCGTCGAAGCCCGTTGCCGAGCCCAAGCTGGCGGTGGAGTCCAAACCGGTGGAGTCGAAGCCCGGTGCCGAGCCCAAGCCGGCGGTGGAGTCCAAGCCGGTGGTGGAGTCCAAGCCGGTGGAGTCGAAGCCCGGTGCCGAGCCCAAGCCGGTGGAGTCGATGCCGGTCGCCGAGCCCAAGCCGGTGGAGCAGCCCGCGGCCGTGGCGCAGGCCGTCGCACAGGCGATGCCCGCTCCGCAGCCCGTCGCGCAGGTCAAGTCCGCTATCGCGCGCCTCCAGCCCGTGCCCGCGCCCGAGGCGACCGGACTCCTGCCCAAGCGGGGCATCGAGGACGAGCGCGCCTGGCTGCGCCGCACGCTGGCCGCGGAGTACGGCGTGCTGTCGAACTCGGTCGCCCGCATCCTCTCCGAGCACCCCGGCTTCCAGGGAGCGCTCTCGCGCTCGTCGGCCGAGGTGCTCACCGACGCGGTCGCCGTGCAGCTCTACCTGACCGGCCGCGGCAAGGCCGTGGACGACGCGCTGCGCACGGCCGCGGTCGGCCCGCACGTTCCGTTCGCGCGCTGCGTCGTGTCCGGCCTGAGCAGGCTGCCCTCGCACCGCGGCCCGGCCGTGTTCTCCGCATCGCCCACGCCCGGCGAGTGGGACCTCTACAACGACCACAAGCTGCTGACGGAATGGGGCTTCCTGCACGCCCTCACCGGAACGCCCGAGGACGCGAAGGGTGACGTCGACGTGCTCGTGTGGTCGATGACCGCGAGGCGCACCAAGCTCCTCGAGGGCCAGACCGGGGTGCCGGAACGCGTGTTGTTCGTGCCCGGCACCAGCTTCAAGGTGCTGGAGATGACCGAGGCGCAACCGGACGGCACCCGTGGCCAGATTCTGCTGCGCGAGCTGACCGCGGTCGAGATCGACGCCGACGGCCGGGTCGACCCGAACCGCATCTCGCTCGACGAGCTCGCGCTGAACTCGTTGCGCAGGCAGGTCGAGCAGTGGGCGGACAGTGGGCCGCAGGTCCAGGTGGACCCCGCCGCGGCGGACCGTTTCGGCGCATTGCCCGGCTTGGCGTGAGGATTGGTGAACTCGATGAACCGACAGCTGCTCACCGTCGCGGGCGATCGGCCGGGCGCGTTCCCGTCCATCGGTGCCGCGCTCGGTAGCGCGCTCCCCGGCGCCATGATCTCGATCGCGCCCGGCCGTTACGAGGAGAACCTGGTCGTCAGCAAGCTCGTGACGCTCAGCGCCGAGAACGGCTCCGGCACCGTGGAGATCGTCGCGAAGCAGGGCAGCGTGCTCGTCGCGAGCGCGGAAGCCGTGCAGCTCAACGGGTTGACCCTGCGGTGCGAGGACGCGCAGCTGGCCGGTGTCGACGTGGTCCGCGGCGAGGTGGCTTTCGACAGCTGCGATCTCGGCGGCTCGTCGTGGGCGACGATGTACGCGCGCGGCACCGGTGCGATCGCGTTGCGCGGCTGCAAGGTGACCAGCGCCGCGGGGGCGGGCGTCGTGACGTCCTCGCCGTCGGTCAGCACGATCGAGGACACCGAGATCATCGACGTGGGCTCGTCCGCGGTGGTCGCGACCGAACGCGGGTCGGTGGTGCTGCGCCGCTGCGTGATCACTCGTCCGCAGGGCAACGGGCTGTGCGTCAACGGCGCCGGCGTGATCCAGGCCGAGCAGGTCGAGATCACCGGTGCGGCCAAGCCCGCCGTCGTGGCGGAGCAGCAGGGCGGCCTCAAGCTGTCCCAGCTCACCGTGACCGGCAGCCAGAACGTGGACATGTACCTGATGAGCAAGGGCCGGGTGTCCATCTCGGACTCGACGTTCGACGGTGCGGCCGTGCAGTCCGCGCACATCGCGGGCGCTTCGGAGCCGGTGTTCTCCGGGTGCAGGTTCACCGGTGCGGGCCGTACCGCGATCCAGGTCAACGGTGCCTCTTCACCTCGGTTCACGGACTGCCAGGTCGGCGAGTCGCCGGTCGGCATCGCCGTCGACGAGGGCAGCTCGCCCCGGTTCGACCGGGTCGAGCTGAACGGGATCGCCCAGATCGCCGTGCACATGGGCGCGGAGTCGAAGGCGGCGTTCTCCGGGCTGCGCATGGGATCCAGTGCCGGGCGCGGACTGGTTGTCGTGGGCAAGAGCGTGATCCGGCTGTCCGACATCGAGCTCGACGTGGCCGCGGAGACGGCGCTGGACGCCTCCGACGGGTCCACTGTGGATGCTTCGGACCTGCGGATCAAGTCGACCGCGGAGGCCGCGATCCTGTTCGGAGGCGGTGTTCGCGCCACCTTGACGTCGTTGCTCGTGCGTGGCGGCGGTCTGCGCGCCTCGGACACGCAGCTCTCCTTGCGGGACAGCGAGTTCGTCGGCGCCCGCGGGCACGGCCTCGACCTGCGCTCGGGTGCCGCGTCGACGCTGACGCGATGCCGTGTGCTGTCCTCCAAGGGCACGGGTGTGAACTTCTCGTCCGGTGCGGGCGGCACGCTGACCGAGTGCGAGGTGGTCGGCAGCGCCGAGGACGGCATCAGCCTGGACACCGCGGAGCCGGTGCTGCTGAGCCGTTGCGTGGTGCGGGAAAGCCGCGGGACCGACGTGCGCCGGTTCGGCGAGGACCGCGTGACGATCGAGGAACCTGTCGGGGCTCGCGCGTCCGAGCAGCGTCCGGTGTCCGTTGCCGCCACCGTGGCCGCACGGGCTGACCGCGAAGTGGTCGCCCCGGCGCCGATGCAGGAGGCCGCCGGCGACGTCGCGCTGTCGGGCCCGCTGGCCGAGCTCGAGACCCTCGTCGGTCTGAGCGGGGTCAAGCGCGAGGTCACCGGACTGATCAACCTCATCAAGATGTCCCAGGTGCGCAAGGAGATGGGGCTCCCGATGCCCCCGATGTCGCGCCACCTGGTCTTCGCGGGTCCTCCCGGTACCGGTAAGACCACCGTCGCCCGGCTCTACGGCACGGTCCTCGCCGAGCTCGGCGTGCTGGAGAAGGGCCACATGGTCGAGGTCGCGCGTGCGGACCTCGTCGGCCAGTACATCGGCTCCACGGCCATCAAGACCACCGAGGTGGTCACGAAGGCCATCGGTGGAGTGCTCTTCATCGACGAGGCGTACACGTTGTCGGCGCAGTCGGGCGGTTCCGGCCCGGACTTCGGCCAGGAGGCCATCGACGCGCTGATGAAGATCATGGAGGACCAGCGCGAGTCCATTGTGGTCATCGTCGCCGGGTACTCCGAGCTGATGGAGCAGTTCCTGGAGTCGAACCCCGGTCTGGCGTCCAGGTTCACCCGCACGATCGAGTTCCCGAACTACAGCGTCGACGAGCTGGTCACGATCACGCTGGGCCTGTGCCGCAAGCACTACTACGAGATGACCGAGGACGGCCTGCAGGCGCTCACCGAGTACTTCGAGCGGGTGCCGAAGAACTCGACGTTCGGCAACGGTCGTGTGGCGCGCAAGCTGTTCGAGGCGATGGTGAACAACCAGGCGTCCCGGCTCGCCATGGCACCGCCGTCGAAGGACTCGGAGATGAACCGCCTCACCGCGGCCGACCTCCAGTCCGAGGTCGACGTGCTCCAGGCGGTGGTGGAGAGCGCTCCCGCGGGTCGTGACGACGAGCTCGACCCCGCGGCGGCGGTGCAGGCGAGCGTCAGCTGGAAGCGATTCCACTCGATGATCGGGCAGGCGGGCATCCGGGAGGCGGCGGGCGCGAACCTCGTGCGCCTGGCGACCATGAAACGCGCCAACCAGGCGCTGGGCAACGCGGCCAACGTCGTGATCGGGGGCAAGCGCGGCAGCGGCCGCAGCGAGATCGCCCGCCTGTACGCCCAGGCGTTGTCCGAGCTTCAGCTGGTGCGGGTCGGGCACGTGGTCCGCAGGTCCGTCGCGACCGACCTGCTGGCCCACTGGCCGGGACAGGCCGAAAGCCTGGTGCGAACGGCCTTCGAGGACGCCGTGGGCGGCGTGCTCGTGGTCGACCTCGACGGTGACCTGGATTCCGACCACGCGCTGGAGGTGGTCGAGACGATGGCGGGCCAGATGCTGCGCGGGGCCGCGGATCCGGTCGTCGTCGTGCTCGGTGAGCACAGCCGGCTGGTGCCGTTGTTCCAGCAGGTGCAGACGCTGGCCGACTGCTTCCTGGAAGGCTGGGACCTCGCACCGTACTCAGTGGACGAACTGGCGTCGCTGGCCGTGCGCGAGCTCGTCCGCCGCGGCCACGAGGTGCCCGACGAGGTGCGTGACGCCGTCGCCGAGCGCCTGTCGAGCACAGCCGACCGCGAGACCGTCCACCCGGCCCACCAGCTGGCCCGCAGGCTGGCCCGCACGGCCGCGTCCCGCACGCTGGCCGTGGCGGACCTGCCGCGCGCCGCGGTGAGCAGCACCGCCCAGACCGGGTTGGGGCTGGCTCCCGTGGGCTGAATGTGGCCAAACGGGCACGGAGGTCTGCCCGGAACGCGCCAAGGTGACCGCAGTCACTTGCTGGACGTCTAGACCACCTTCTTTACTCGCTGTCATCCCCTTGAAGTTCTGGTCGTCGGTGAGGAGATCTCGTGTCGTCGTCTTTGCAGGACCAGCTCGAGCAGACCCTCGCCGAGTATCGGAAGAAGCGCGCGGACCTGCAGGAGATGCAGGCTCGGATGGCCGAGATGTCGTCGACCGCGGCCGCGCCCCGCAACATCGTGACGGCCACTGTGGACACCCACGGCCAGATCACCGGAATCGCGTTCCCCACCAACGCCTACAAGAACATGGCGCCCGCCGAGCTCGCGAACGTCGTGCGCGACACCGTTCGCAAGGCTCAGACGATGGCGCGTGAGCAGCTGGTCGAGCTGATGGAGCCGATGATGCCGGCGGGCATGTCGATGCGCGGCAAGGCGCCGGGCAAGCTCGACATCGACCGGCTGTTCCCCGAGAACCCCGAGGACGGGGTCTTCTTCCGCGGGCTGAACGAGGGATAGGGGGCTCCGGTGCCATCGGACGACGTCAAGTGGGGCAGCGTTCCAGGCCTCCGCAACGCCGCGATCAGGATCGAGGCCGAGGCTGGCAGGTTCGACCGGATCGTCGGCAACCTCTACAGCAAGGTCAACAACACCATCGTCAACCCGGAGACCTTCGGTGACGACAAGGGTGGAAAAGAGTTCTTCGCCAAGTGGGACAAGGACTTCCGGGACTGGGACACCGGCGTCCGCGCGGTCAGCGGCAGCGTCAAGGCGACCGCGCACGGCGTGGACGCGATGGCCGACGCGTATGAGCAGACCGACAAGAACACCAAGCTCATGGCGGACGGCCTGGGCAACTACGTCAACGGCGGCGGGTCCGGTGGCGGTGGTTCCAACATCCCGCCCCTCCCGGCGCCACCCAACCCCGGTGGCAACAACGGAGGCGGGAACACCGGCGGGCACAACGTTCGCCACTAGGCGTCAAGTGAAAGTGCTGGTGCGATGAGCAACGCGGGAACCCGATCGAGGGCCTCGGTCCTGGTCGGGTTCTCGCTGCGTTGACGGGGCAGGCGCATGGCCGTCCACGGCAACATGACAGTGCCGTCCGAGCTCAACTGGATCTTCATCATCCTCGCCGGCGGCGACTGGCCGCCCGGCCGCGAGGGCGACATCTGGCAGATCCACGAAGCCCTCCTCGAAGCCGGTGAGGAACTCGACGGCGTCGTGAACGGTCTGGTGCTGGCGTTGCAGGACGTGATGAACCACGTCGACCCCGGCATCGGCCGCGCTTTCTGGCGCTACGGCGAAAAACTGGCGGAGCAGCCCGCGTTCTACTCGAAGGGCGCCCGCGACCTGGCGGAGATGGCGCGCGGCTACTCGCTGAACGTCCAGGGCGCCAAGATCTCGATGATCGTGCAGATGATCTTCGCTGCCACCGAGATCCTCCGCATGTGGTTCGACCCCTTCGAATGGCCGCTGATCGGGCCGTTCATCGGGATGATGCAGGGCATCGTCAAGCTGATCTTCCAGAAGTTCACCGAGTGGATCGCTCGCGCGCTGCAGATCCTGATCCGCACGAGTTCTTCGTTTTTCGGCAAGGCCGTCACCCAGATCACCGTCGAGTCGGTGTCCACGGCCATCAGCAAGATCATCACCGAGATGGTGCAGCAGGCGCTGGACGAGGGCATCGAGGAGGTGTACGAGGACGCGATCGTCCAGATCTGGCAGAAGATCGAGAGCGACAAGGCGTGGGACTGGGACGACACGCTGAAGTCGTTCGCGTATGGGGCGGCTGCTGGTGCGTTCGCCGGGTTCCTCGGTGGGAACGTGGCGCACTTCAAGCCTGAGTGGGCGGGGAAGTGGGTTACTTCCGGACTCATCGAGGGTGCTACCGAGGTGTTCGTCGGGGCCATCACGATTCCGGCCGGGGGTGATCCCGGGGACATCTGGAAGGGGATGGTCAACGGGCTCGTTTCTGGTGCTGGTACTACGGCTTTGCACAACTGGAAGCATGATCGGGATCAGAAGTTCAAGCAGGATGCGCTCAATGGGCCTGGGAACATCAACGTTCCTGGGGGTGGGAGTGGGCCTGGGGTGCCGGGGCCTGGGGCGATCGATCTGGGTGGCTCTGGTTCTGGCTCCGGTTCTGGTTCTGGCTCCGGGTCTGGCTCCGGTTCCGGGTCGGGGTCGGGTTCCGGGTCGGGATCGGGTTCTGGGTCCGGCTCTGGCTCCAGTTCGGGGTCGAACTCGGGCTCGAACTCGGGCTCGAACTCGGGCTCGAACGGTGCGACTCCGCCTGGGCCGCTTGTGCACGATGTTCCGGGGCCGTTCAACTCCGGTGGTGGAGGCAGTGGTGGCCTTGTCACGTCGGGTGGGAATTCCGGCAGTGGCAACGTGAACAGCGGTGGCGGCGCGGACACCGGCGGCAGTGGCAACGCGGGCAGTGGCAACGCTGGTAGTGGCAATGCGGGCAACGCCGGTGGCAACACGCCTGGTTCTTCGAGCAACACGCCTGGCACGTCGGGCAACACCGGCGCCACCCCCAACACGAGTCAGACCAACACGCCTCCGCCCGGGCAGTCGGCGCCGCCTCCGCCGTCGAACAGCTCGTCGTCCTCGAACGTGCCGTCCCCGTCGTCGAACACGCCGTCCCCGTCCTCGAACACGCCTAGTACGTCGGTGAACGCGCCATCGTCGTCGGTCAACACGCCTGCGCCCTCGTCGAACGTGCCTTCGCCGAGCACTTCGGTGAACGCGCCGCCGTCGTCGAACGCACCGAGTACGTCCGTGAACTCGCCGGGCAGTTCGGTGAACTCGCCGTCGTCGTCGGTCAACACGCCTGTGTCGTCGACGAACACGCCGAGCAATTCCACCAACGCTCCTGCTGCGCCAGGCACGTCTGCGCAGAACACGTCGAACCTGGCGGACAAGCACGGCGCGCCCGCGGTGGTGCCGGCGTCCGCTGTGGAGTCGCCGGCGGTGTCGGTGCCGCCGCCGTTGGTGTCGCCTGATGTCGTGACGGACCTGTCCGGGCCGTCGGAGAACGTTGCGGCTCCGCCGGGTGTGACGTCGGCCGCGGTTGATTCGAGTGACGTCCAGCTCGGGAACACGCCGGTTTCCTCGGCGACTCCGAACACCGCGTCGCCGAACTCGTCCGCTACGCCGAACCTCTCCGCTACGCCCAACACCTCCGCGACGCCGAACACGGCCACCACGCCGAATACCGCGACGCCGAACACGGCTACTACGCCCAGCACCAAGGTCGACGTCAAGGAGTCCAGCACCACGCCGGTCTCCACCGAGACCACGGGGCCGGCGATCTCGCCGAACGTCACCTCCACGCTGAAGACCGACGTCACGCTCGACTCGGACGTGACGGTGTCGGTGGTTCCCGACCTCGACACCAACACCCAGACCGACACCGACGCGGACACCAAGTCCGACATCGACACCAACACCAGCATCGACACCAACGCCAACTCCAACGCCAATACCAATACCAACACCGACCTCGACCTCGACCTCGACTCCGACGTCGACTCCGAGACCGACACCCTGTTCGACCTCGACGAGCGGTCCACCACGGACCTCGGCTACGACCCCGACGAGGACACGGACGTCGAGTCCGATGTGGACGACAAGCTCGCCCTGACCGGCAAGGCCAACCCGCACGAGGGCCTGCTGGGCGCGGTGAACTCGGAGCTCGCGCGCTGGGGTTGGCCTGGCGGGAAGCTGGATGCCGACGAGCTGTCGCAAGCGCTTGCGAACCTGTCGGTGCAGCAGGTCACGTTGTCCAAGGACCCCAAGGGTGCTGGGCGGCAGGTGGCGGAGACCGTGGTGTCGGGGACGATCGCCCGGGACGTCGGCGGCGGTAACAGCATCGGTGACTTCCTGAACTCGCGGCGCGGCAACGGGGAGACGTCCGGCGACACCGTGATCGTCAAGCTCGGTGACGTGGAGTTGCGGGGGACGCGGGTCGGCGACTTCTACCGGCTGGGTGAGCTGAACCTCTACGTCGGTGTCGACGTGGTCAGGCGCGGCACGCCTCAGGAGAAGCGGGCGCTCGGGGACCAGGTTCGGCAGTTCCTCGGGGACGGCCTCAGGTTGCACCGGGGTGTACCTGGCTGGCATTCGACGTGGCACGAGATTCGCAACGGGGCGGTGCCGTCGCTCGACGGGAATCCCAACCCGGACTTCAGCGCGTACGACACGAGTTTCATCCCGTTCACGGCCGATCCCAGCGCGGCCGCGTTCGACGCCGTCGCGGAGCAGGGGCCCGACGCCGGGGACGACATCCGCTTCGTCACCGGGTACGACCCGGCGGACGAGGACTTCCCGGTCGGGGCGGTGGTGTCGGCCAAGGTGTCCGCCGCTGGGGACACGCCGGTGGTCCTGGTGGACAGCAAGACCGCGCGGGTCGGTGGGCCGGTCGTCGAGTTCGACGAGTTCGTGCTGACCATGGGGACGCCGTACTCGGTCGTGTACGGCGGGGATCTCGACGGGAACGTGCTCGGGTCGTCGATGCCCGCCAAGCCCGATGCCGGTGAGATCGCGGACTTCGTCGACGTGCATGGAGGTCTGCGGCCGGATCCGCGGTCCGGGACGGGCAGTGGCAAGGGGCGCGCGGGTGGTCCGGAGGTCGCGCGGTTCGAGACCGACTCGCCGGTCGACTCCGACGAGGAACCGGCGCTCGAGCCCGAGGGGCACCAGGGCGACGTCGACGTTCCCGTGAGCGCCCACGCGGATCAGGACCAAGAGCCGGAGGGCCGGCCGGACACCACCGCCCCCGGCGACCCCGACGACGACCCGGACAGCTCCGACGACGAGAACTCGGACGACGAGGACTCCCACGACGAGGACAAGGACAAGGACAAGGAAGAGGACTCCGACGACGAGGACAGTGACGAGGAAGAAGAGACCGACGACGAGAGCGACGGGCCCAAGATCAATGGGCAGCCGGTCGAGGACACGGCTCCGGGCAGCACCGTCCCCCGAGAGGTCTTCAACCCGCAGCAGCGCCGGCAGCTGGATCTGCAGGGCGTCGACGCGCTCGTGGCCACCAGCGACACCGCCGTCGACAACGTGCTGGACGCGATCAAGAAGAGCCTGCCCACCGACGCGCCGCGCGAGCACGACCGGATCACGGGCAGGCTGAGCGACTTCGAGACGGACAATCGCGACCAGCCGGACCTCGACGCGATCGCGCAGCACGCGGGCGTCCAGATCCACGTCCTGCAACAGAACGGCGAATGGACGTCGCACGGCCCGGTCACCGGTCGCCCGGTGCACGTGGTGCAGAGCGACGTCAACGGAAAGTCCCAGTTCCTCGCCACGAAGGAAAGCGTCCAAATCGGACGGTTGGACGTCCACTACCCCGGCTCCACCACAGCGGAGTGGGACGGCGGCAAGCATCTGGTGCACCGGGGCGAGTTCGAGGTCGAGACGATCGCGGGCAAGCACTACGTCCGGCTGTACACGGCGCTGGCGAACCCGGCGGCGCCCGGTTCGACGCACAAGGACGTCCACCAGAAGGCCGACGGCGAGGTGGAGGTGACCAGGGGCACCGCGCCGGAGTTCTGGGTGAACTCCGGACGACCGCTGCGGGCGATCCAGTGGGTGGCCAAGTACCAGCGCGAGCACGCGGACAAGCCGGACCTGAAGCCGGTGCTGCGGTCGTACCTGGTGCCGTTGAACACCTTCCTCGACATCACGAACAAGACCATGGTCGAGGGCGACCCGAAGGCGACCGCGCAGGGCGACGCGACGACGAACGTCGACCAGAGCGCGGACGTCAACCAGTTCGGCGTGCGAGGTGTCGACTGGACCGCGTTGCAGAAGGATGTTCGTCCAGGCTCGTTGGTGACCTACGCGCCGGACAAGAGCAACGGGTACGCGTTGCCGGAGCTGGCCGGGCGCCAGGAGCACCTGTCGGATCTGTACGCGCGGCTCGGGCTCCCGACGGACTTCGACCCGGCCGCGCTGGGGCACCGCAACGACCCCTGGTTCGTGTGGTCGAAGGGGCAGGAGTCCACCGACTGGCGGTTCGGCGGCTTCCGCAACGACCCGGAGGCACTGCGAAACCTCGCGAGCGACCTGACGAAGTTCTACGTCCGTTGGACGAGCGACGACCCGAACCCCGACAACCGCGCGGGCGAGTACCTGGCCGCTCCCGCGTTCGACTCCATTCCGGTGCACGGGGAGACGAAACCGAAGGGCGGCACCAAGAAGGTTCCGACCGAGAAGGAGAAGGACGCCGAGCTCGCGCAGTTCGTCAACACCTACGGTCCGCCCGCAAAGAACCTCGACCAGATCACGTCCGTGGTCGAGAGCGGTGTCGCGACGATCCTGACCGACCAGGTCAAGGCCGGCACGGACATCCCGCTGGGAGGCGGCCAGCCGGTCAAGGTGGTCAAGGACGCGATGACCGCGTCGTTCGACCGGGTCAAGAAAGACATCACGAACAACATCAACAAGGCGTCGCTGCCTCCCAACACCCCGGGCTCGCCACCGCCCGTGGGCGAGGACCGCCTGAAGGAGCTCATCAGGGACGGCGGTCCCCGAGGCTCGTTCGCCGACGTGGTGCTCGACGAGGTCGTGACCAAGGTCGCGAAGGCCACGGTCGTCGACCCGCGGTTCGAGATGATCGCGAAGATCAGTGACACCGACCGGCGGGTGCCAGGGCTCGAGTCCGTGGTGCTGAACGGTTTGAAGCGCGTCGCCCAGAGCAAGTTCGAGGACTTCGCGGATCCGGCCGGACCCAAGCCCGACTGGGCTGTGAAAGGCCAGCAGGGCAAGGGGAAGAACGACGCCTGGTTCAGCGGGACGCGAATCGACCTCTTCGTCAAGGAAGTGGTCACGGACCTCGGCAAGGACCCGAAGTTCGTCAGCGAGGTCAAGGCGCTCGGGCTGAAGATCGACCACGAGGCACTGGTCACGGCCGTCGCGTCGAAGGCCCGCGCCGGTGCGGCCAAGTCACTGGAAGGCATCACGAACGACCCGATGTGGGACGTCCCGCCCGACGCGCTCAAGCAGAAGATCGTCAAGGCGCTGCCCCAATTCAAGACGAAGATCACCAAGCAGCTGAAGGACGCCAAGGACCTCGACCTGGTCGACCAGAAGTTCCGCGACAAGCTCTCGGACGCGATCGTCGGGGGCGTCGAGTCCTCGGTGCGGACGGCGTTGGAGGACGCGCAGTTCACCGACGTCAGCCGGGCCGATGTCGACGCGTTCATGAAGAAGGTCCCCGAGATCGCCACGCAGGCGGAGATCGGGTCGCTCATCGCGACGGACCACCGCCGCAACAAGGTGGACTTCAACACGAGGCCGTCGACGTCGACCGACGGGCCGTTCCGCAACGAGTTCGGCCGGTGGCGGGTCGAGCACACGAAGGGTTACACGCAGTACAACGATCCGCAGGTGTTCAACCGGCACCGGCAGATCGGCGACGGCCTGAACGCGAAGATCGCCGAGGAGTACGCGGATCTCAAGCCGACCTCGGCGAACAACCTGCTGACCACGCTGCTCGCCGGGGTCGACGAGAACGCCACCGGCCCCAGGGATCAGAACGGCCTGGAGCGCAAGTTCGCCGAGACCGTCATCGCGGACCCGAACAACCCCGGCAGCCCGTACCGCAAGGGCCCCAAGGCGAACCCGAGCACCTTCGGCGAGCACGCGCAGATGGTGCTCAACCAGTTCCTGACGCTGACCCAGAACGACAACGACGCCACCCGGTTCGTGTCACGGGAAGCCTTGGCGAAGGCGATCCTGTTCCACGACATGGAGAAGGAGAACTCCAAGCACCAGTACGGCGACGGCCAGAGCAAGCACGACCGCGAGCCCGAACACCTGGGCGCGATCACCCAGATGAACCGGCACGAGGGCTTGTGGAGCAACGAGCGCGACTTCAAGATCGCGCGGGCGATGGTGGACTCCGACCCGTTCGGGTACTACCTGCGCGGCATGGGCGAGATGGACGCGCATAAGACCCACAAGTTCATCAGTGATCTCGCGGTGGCGTCGAGGAAGCCGGGCACCGACACCGTGTCGGCGGTCGAGCTGCTCGAGTTCTTCACCGAGTTCCACCAGTACTACCAGGCCGACTTCTCCTCCTACACGGACCACGCGGTGTTCGTGAAGGAAGGCACCGAGAACGACGTCGAGAAGTTCGGGAGGACCGCGATCGCGGGTGTCCTGGACGCCGACCCGGACACCAAGGACCTGGTCCTCGTCGACGACGGCCGCCGGTTCCGCTACACCCCGAAGTACGAGGCGAAGTACGACGCGCTGCTCAAGCTCTTCAAGGACCCGGCGGACGCCCAGCTGGCGAAGGAGGCCGAGGAGAAGAGCAAGCGCGAGCCCGACGACCACGTGCCCGAGCACAAGCCGGACCACGACTTCCGCGGTCCGGACGGTGACCACGACGAGGAAGAGCAGGACGCGGACGACGAGGAAGAAGACGAAGACGAAGAGACGGGCTCCGAAAAGGACGACGGGACGGACGCCGACGACGAGTCCGAAGAGTCCGAAGAGGACGATGACGACGACGAAGCCAGTCTGGGTGGCCTGGTCGACGAGCGGCGTGGTGCGTTCGACTCCGATGACGACTGGACGCAGTGGTGGAACGACGCCGTCACGGAGGCCGACGAGCGGAACGGGAACGAGGACACCACCGCGGCGAGCCGGCAGGCGCGGATAGTCGTCGCCACCGTGTTCGGGCCTTCCGGCGCGCAGGACCGCGACTGGGTCCGCGACCGTCAGGCCGATGCGCAGATCCTGGTCACGGACCAGATCATCCGCGATGGTGGTGTCGTCACGGTCGACTCGGTCGAGATCGCCGAGTGGGCGGCCGAGCAGTGGCGGGTCCTGGACTCGCACCCGATTCGGGACCGGTTCGTGGACCTCGCCACCGAGGAGAACCAGGACGCCGCGTGGGTCGCGGCCTGGGATGCGGCTCTCAACGCCGATGAAGCGATCGGCGGGCCGCATGCCGAACGGGCGCGGGAGCTCGTGGACCAGGCGTTGGGCGACACCGAGTTCGACGGCCTGACCCAGCGGGAGTTCGAGCTGCGTCGCACGTGGGTCGAGGGGCTGGTCGAACGGCAGATCCAGGCGGACAACGGGCTGGACGGCCGGGCGCTCGTCCTCGCCCACTGGCTGGGCGACCGGATCGTGGAGCTGGCCGGGACTCGGGTGGACCGCGAGTCCGGGGACGCCGTGTCGCTGAACCTGGACACCCACACCGGCCTCCAGCCCGACTTCCGGCAGCGGCTCGCCCACCTGGAGCGCGACAGCGACGCCGAATCCGAGTCCGACGTCGAGGTCCCGGCGATCACCGACCTGGAGTCCATCCCCGACCTGCCGTCCCTCGACGGCGACCACGGTCCGGCCGACGTCGACACCACGCGGTACCAGGCGCCGCACGGCATCGGCCAGGGGCGCGGTGAAGTCGCGTTCCACGACGAGGCCGGCGCGATGCGGCAGATCGCCCAGGCCGTCACGAACGCGGTCAACGATCGGCAGCGTTCGTTGCAGGCCAAGGAATCGTTCCTGCACAAGGTGAAGGCCGCGTTCGACACCGCCAAGCGGACGCTTGACCGGCAGCCGCGCCCGGCAGCGGTGTCCACAAGGGACTTCAACCGGCAGGCCGTCCGGAACGTGATGGGCGACGGCAGCACGCCGGGCACGGTGCTGGACGCGATGCTCAACGGCGGCGTGACCATCCGGATCATGGCCGACACGCCACTGGGACAGGTCGAGCAGGACGTCGTCGTCCGGGCCACGCTCGGCCCCGGCGACCACCGCCACAACGCGCAGGGCCTCCCGCACACCGCGCCCGTGGAAGGCGACCTCTTCGGGGCGAACCTCGACCCCGACGTCGTCCCGAACGCGCTCAACACCGTGCCGGGCGTCCAGGTGCGGACTGAACCGAAGGCGCACTTCAACCACGACCTGCGGATCACGATGGACGCGCCGCTGGGCGAGTTCAACCGCGCGCAGGTCATCCCGGGCGCGGTCGACTCGGCGATCGCCGTCACGCAGGCGCTTCCGGAGCAGGACACCGCGCCGGAGCCGATCCGCGAGAACCGGCAGCCGCTGCGCCGCGAGCAGAAGCGCAAGGGGCACATCGGGTTCAGCGAGGACGCCCACGTCACCGCGACGCCGGCACCCGCCGTCGAGCTGCACAAGACGATCACCCGCCTGCTGCACCCCGCCGACCCGCCCCGCCGCGGCACGACCAGGCCGTCGCCCACGCCCGCGGCCGGCCGGCAGCTCGTCGACGACACCGCGCCGACGGAGCTCTGGAACAACGTCCGGCAGACGATGTCCGAGCAGGGCCACGTCATCGACTTCGCGCACGGCCCGCTCTCCCAGGTGACGATCAAGCTCGACCTCCAGGACCGGCGGCTGCTGGAGGAGTTCGACACCGAGCACGGCACGCGGTACCGGGTGCGCGCCACGCCGGTCTGGGACGTGAAAGCGAACTACCGCAAGACCTCCGTCGACGAGACCTGGTCCGGGTCGCTGCTCAGCTCTCCGGACACCGACGTCGACCTCGTCGTGGACGAGCAGGGGGTGCGGGACCTGGGCCTCGCCCCACCGCCGGCGACCGTCGCGCACACCCCGGGCGGCCTGGCGACGATCACCGAGGAGGACGAGGACGCCCCCGACGTCGACGGCCCGTCCGCCGAGGTCCTGAAGGGCATGCCCGACTACCTCGTCGACAGTGAGGGCTTCGGCGAGGCGGCCCCGCACACCCAGGTCAAGGGCATCAGCATCGAACGCGCGTTCCGCGGCATGCTCCCGGCGGGCAAGCGCGTCCTGGTCAGGCGGCAGGAAGACGGGCCGCGCCGCCCGGTCGGCCGGCGCAAGCAGAAGATCAAGGGACTGCACCACGTCGAACGCGCGATGAGGAACGACGTGCCGAGCATGCTCGGTGACGGCCGCGAGTTCACCGTGGACGTCGACGGCAAGCCGCACACGCTGGTGGTCAAGGCGAAGCTCGACTGGACGACCTCGAACGCGGTGCCCGGCAAGCCGCGCTGGACCATGCCGCCGGAGACCCGTTACCGGCGCTTCCGCAGGGCGGGCAACAGCTACTCGTCCGACCCGTCGCTCACCCTGCCGATCACGGTCACGGCATCGCCACCGCTACTCGTCATCGCCACGCCGTCGGGCACGCCGAACGTCAACCAGCACATGTCCCGCGACGTCTCCGAGGAGCACAAGCGGGCGTCGCTGCTGCTCGACCTCGACGTGCGCACGAGCGACGTGCACGTCTCCTACGAGTTCGAGCTCCGGGACGCGAAGCAGGACCTCGTCGGCCGGGTCGAGCACGGCGAGAACGAGGGCCTCGGCGGCACGCTCCGCTTCGGTCACCCGAAGGCGCCGCGGGCCGGCGGCGGCCGCGGGCTCAAGCC
>JAVXWK010000504.1:0-3737 GCA_032230575.1 Pseudonocardiales bacterium
AGATCGCCGCCCAGGAAATCGAAGACCGTGCGTAGCCGCTGCTGCCCGTCAATGACTTCTAGCTTTGACTCGTCATCACCGGGAAATCTGGTTACCCGCAAATGAATTGGCGGGACAGGAAACCCTCGGAGCAAGGTATCGATAAAAAAGCTCTTCGCCGCAGGGGTCCACACAAGTCGCCGTTGAAACTTTGGCGAAAGAATAAGCTCATTTCGGTTATGCATACCTCGCAGGAGGCTGACGAGGTAGCTGGTGGAATCAGCATCGAAGGCCATGCCTCAAGCTAGTCGTTCCGACACATATAGGGGAAGCCGCCGCTCCGCTTCGCCGCCGAATCCGCAGCTAACCGTTGGACAGTCGCAGGTACGGTGTGGCTGTCCGCATCTCCTGCCTCCCTTCGGCACAGGCAACCGGCGAGGTCTTGATCTCTCACCGAACGCCAGGCGGACCGCGGACTTGCCGAATTTGGCTCTACAGGATCAAGGCCGCCGCTGGCGGCACGCTCCGCGCGACGGCGAACACCTTCCATCCCGGCACTCCCGGCATCCGCTTCGCTGCGCCGGTCGGCCGGGCGGCGCTGCGCGCCGTCCTCCTGCCTTGCCCCAGCCGACGAGCTGACCCGTAGAGCCATGCCGGCCAGCAGCTCCCTACGAGCGCCGTCAGGGTCACCGCGGACTTGCCGGTCATGGCGCTCGACTGCCGCGCCGGCTTCGCCGCCTTGCCACCGATCGGGCACTAGACGAAGCCGCGGGAAGGCCCCGACGAGCACCAGGCCGAGCCACCCCGACGCCGCGAGCATGACAACGGCCGGCAGCGCCGTGTCAAGGCTGGAACGAGTACCTTGACCCAGCACCACCGGCCGTGTTCGAGGCTCAGTGTCGGGATGATGGCAGGGGTGTGGATGGTCCAGGGGACCAAGATCATGATGCGCTTTAGTCTCGTAAAACGTCGATAAACGTCGAGAAGCGACTGTCCACAGTGCTCAGATCAAGACGGCATCAGCGCAGGTAGTGAGCACTGTCGAGGAAGATCGGCGAACAACGCCAAGCGAAGGCTCTTACTCTTCGGGTTCAGGGTTCGAGTCCCTGGCGGCCCACCACTTCGCTCTCTGCGCGACCCCTGGGGCGCAGATACCGACAACTCGGTATCTGCCCCTCCAGGGTCGGGCTCAGGCACCCGGAAGACCGGGACCAGCCGAGTCCACCCGCATGACGACGACTGTCCGCGGCTCACCGAGGTAGACCGCCGCTACCCGACCGGCTGAGCCGCTGGGTCCTGGGGGCATGCTGGCGGCCATGGATCGTGAGCATGACGTCGTCCTCTACGGCGCCACCGGGTTCGTCGGGGCGCTGACCGCCGAACATCTGGCCCGATACGCCCCCGCGGGCGTTCGGATCGCGCTGGCCGGGCGGTCGGCGGACAAGCTGGCCGCCACCCAGGCCAGGCTGCCCCCTGCGGCGCGGGAGTGGCCGCTGGTTGTCGCGGACTCGGGGGACCCGGCCGCGCTGGCCGCGCTGGCCGCGTCGACGCGGGTGCTCGCCACCACCGTCGGGCCGTACGCGCGCTACGGGCTGCCGGTCGTCGAGGCCTGCGCGCGTGCCGGCACGCACTACGCGGACCTGACCGGCGAGGTGCTGTTCGTACGCGCCGCGATCGACGCCGTGCACGACATGGCCCGGGAGTCCGGCGCCCGGATCGTGCACGCCTGCGGCTACGACTCGATCCCGTCCGACCTGGGCACGTTGATGCTGCACGAGCAGGCTGAGGCCGACGGCGCTGGTCAGCTCACCGATGTGCGGCTGGTGGCCACCGTCAGGGGTGGGATCAGCGGCGGCACGATCGACTCGCTGCGGGCACAGATCGAGGCCTACGAGCGCAACCCAGGTCTGCGGCGCGTCGCCGCAGACCCGCACGCGCTCAGCCCCGACCGTGCCGCCGAGCCGACGCCGGCCCAGCCTCGTGACGCAGGGATACCCTCCCGCGCCGCCGACGGGTCATGGCAGGCGCCGTTCGTCATGGCCCCGTTCAACACGCGCATCGTGCGGCGCAGCAACGCCCTGCTCGGCTGGGCCTATGGGCCGGCGCTGCGTTACGGCGAGGTCATGGGCACCGGGTCGGGCGTCACCGGAGCGCTCGCGGCGGCAGGCATCACCGGTGGGCTGGTCGGGCTGGTCGGTGCGATGTCGGTCAAGCCCGTGCGCGGCCTGCTCGACCGGGTGCTGCCCGCACCCGGCACCGGGCCCGGCGAACAGGCCCGCGCGAAGGGCTGGTTCCGCTCGGTGCTGCACGCCACCACCAGCTCGGGGCGCCGCTACCAGGCCACGGTCGCCGGGCCGGGCGATCCCGGCTACGCGGCCACGGCCGTCATGCTCGGGCAGAGCGCCCTCTGCCTGGCTCTGGACGACCTCCCGCAGCGATCCGGCTCGCTCACACCAGCGACGGCCATGGGCCGTCCCCTGATCGACCGCCTCCGTATCGCCGGCCACACCTACGACGTCACGGCCGCCTGACTCGCGTCCGCCGATGCAGGCGAACACACCTGTAAGCCAGTCGCGGACCGGCCCACCGGCCCTTGCGGCGTCGGCACCACGAGGTAGTCCGTCCGAGCGGTTCGTATGCTGATGCGTCTAGCAGGGCCACGGCAGCACGCGGAAAACGGATGTACGGCTAAGTCGAGCGATGCCAGCCTGTCCGTGTGATCACGAGTGAGGCGGCCTCTGTTCGAGCCGCCGCTGCCCGGAACAACGCCGACTGGTGTGCGTCGGTCTGCCGAGCTCACGGCATTCCGAACGCCTTTGGCGAGAGGGTGTGGCGCAGTGCTCGCCGCACGCCGCTCTACTACCCCGACGCCGTCACGTTGCGCCCTGACGCGGTGCCGACCGACTTCCTTGCTGACATCGACGCGTCTGCTGGATGTTCGGTCAAGGACAGTTTTGCTGTTCACGACCTCACCTCCCACGGCTTTGCTGAGCTGTTCACGGCCCAATGGATTCACCGGCCAGTGGGAGATGGCGCGCCGACTGCTCTGCGTGCCGAACGAGTTGGGACGGTCGCAGGGCTTCGCGCTTGGCAGAGCGCTTGGCATGGCGGGGACGAGGCGCCCGCTGTGTTCCGGGCTGCGCTGCTCGACGATCCGTCCGTGCTGGTGCTGGCTCTTCGCCAGGGTGAGGAGCTCGCCGGAGGTGTTGTGTTGAACCGCGGTTCGGGGCTGGTCGGACTCACCAACCTCTTCGCGGTCGACGACAGCGAAAAGACGGCGGTCTGGTCAGCAGCGGTCGCGGCGGCTGGGGCGCGTTGGCCTGGCGTGCCCCTTGTCGGTTACGAGAGCGGGGACGATCTCGAGTACGCACTCGCCAGCGGGTTCGTCGCGCTCGGGCCGCTCCGGGTGTGGTTGCGCCGCTGAGGCTGACGAGAAGGCCCCCAGGACAGCGACCTGGGGGCCTTCAGCTAGAAGCCGTGCTCAGTGGGCGTGGACCTCGGCGTCGGCAGTGGTGGTTCGGCTTGGCAGCATCACCGCTACGACGATCGTGGCCACGGCGATCACGGTGGCCACCACGAAGGCCAGCCTCATGCCGCTCAGCTGGGCGGCCGCGGCTCCAATGCCGTCGGACACCAGGTGGGTGGCGCGGGCCGACATCACGGTTACCACCAGGGCGGTGCCCAGGGCTGCTGAGACCTGTTGGAGGGTGCCCAGGATCGAGCTGCCGTGCGGGTACAGGTTGGGCGGCAGGGCGCCC
>JAVXWK010000512.1:0-4157 GCA_032230575.1 Pseudonocardiales bacterium
CGCTTGCCCATCCTGCGATGGTAGTTGCGCCCGCATGCAGAACGGCCCGCGTCTCTCCCGGACGCGGGCCGTTCCGTCTTACCCCCTGGTGATCAGCGTCCCCCCGGAGCAGATCCCAGCCTTAAGACACCCCAGGCCCTCGAGATGTTGCCCCGGCCCGTGAATGTCACTCGAATGGCTCAACGGTCACGCGCGACGGCGGCGACGAGCACCGAACAACGCCAGGCCACCGAGGACCAGTGCGCCCAGGCCGATCGCACCCGTGGCGACGGGGTCCGCACCGGTGTTGGCCAGCCCCGAGGTCTTCTTGACCTGGGCGTCGACGACCGCCGGACCGTGGTTCTGCTCCGGCTGAGCGGGCAGTGCGTCGATCTTGCGGGTCAGCACGTTGTTGCCGGGGTCGGTGTCGGCGTAGAGGCCCTGGACCTCCCACTTGATCTCACCGCCGGTGAACTCCTTCTCCACCTTGACCCTGGCGCCGAGGAACTCGACCAGGCCGATCGGCTTCTTGTTGCTGAACGCCACGTGCACCTCCTGGCCCACGACGCCCGCGCCCTCACCGAGACCGCCGAGTGGCTGCAGGATGTGCAACCCCTGCGGCAGGGTCAGGGTGCCGCCGAGGAACTCCGGCATGTTGCCGTTGGCCATGACCGAGCCGTAGACGTCGATGACGTCGCCGACCCGGAAGTTGTTCTCGGAGGTGACCTGGCCGTCGCGGTTGATCAGCAGCTGCACCGCCTTGAGGTCACCGCGCGCCGGCATGAACCCGGCGTCGATGCCCTTGACCTGCTCGCCCTTGCCGACCTTGACCGACACCTCGCCGCTGACCCAGTCGAACCTCGAGTCGCCGCCGTTCTTGGTCAGCACCACCGCGTCCTGGTTCTTGCGGGTGGCGACCAGCTGGTAGTCACCGGCGTCGAGACCGTCGATGCAGTAGGAACCGTCCGCACCGGTCGTGACGACCGGCCGGGTGGACCCCTGCAGACCGATCGACCGACCGGCCAGCGGAGCCTCGCCGGCCTGGCGCTTGCCGTCCTCGTTGGTGTCACTCCACGCGGTGCCGCAGATCGAGCCGCCGCGGACGCCGAAGCTCAGGTCCACTCCGCCGGAGTTCAGGTTCACCTTCACGGAGGAAGGCGTGGTGTTGCCGAGCTTCGGGTCGACGTAGCTGACCTCGTACTCGCCGTACGGCGCGCGCTTGATCGTGTAGACGCCGTCGGCGGAGGTCGGGAACCCGTGGGTCTGGCCGTTCGGTTCCTTGATCATGACGTCTACGTCCCGGATACCCGGCTCGTTGTCCTGCTTCTTGCCGTCGCCGTTGAGATCGTTGAAGACGTAGCCACCGATGTAGCCCGTCGGCTGCGTGTCCTCCTGCGCGAACGCGGTGCCGGACAGCGCGAGCGGAACGGCGACCAGCGAGGTAGCGACCGTGATGGCTGCGGCGCGAATCTTGATGTTCATTTTCCTGCCCCCAGGAACTATTGCGCAGCACTAACACGGCCGCACATTTCAGTGATTCTTTCCCAGCCGCTCCAGCGTCCGGTCGCTATAGAGTCGTTCGGGGGGCAGGTTCGGTTGCTGGCCGAGATCGAACCGTGATTTTCGCCGGTCAACGCCCCGTGTCAGCTCTGTGGGCGGGTGGGGCGAGGCCTAGAGTGATCGCCATGAGCGAGAAGCCGTCGGGCTCGGGCGAAAGCACACTCACCGTAGTTCTGGCCCTGCTGGTGAATCTGGCGATCGCGGTCATGAAGGCCGTCGCGGGCGTTTTGACCGGTTCGGCGGCAATCCTCTCCGAGGCCGCGCACTCCGTGGCCGACACGTTCACCGAGGCGCTTCTGCTCACGGCCCTGCGCCGCTCGGACCGCCCGGCCGACCGCCGGCACCCGTTCGGCTACGGCAAGGAGCGCTACTTCTGGTCGCTGCTGGCGGCCGTCTCGATCTTCGCCTCTGGCGCGATGTTCGCCTTCTACGAGGGCTTCCGCACGGTGTTCGGCGAACCGGAGGAGCAGACCAGGCCGCTGGTCGGCTACATCGTGCTGGCGCTGGCGTTCGTGCTGGAGTCGATCTCGTGGACGCAGGCGTTCAGGCAGGTGCGCGCGGAGGCCGCCAAGCACGGCCGCGGGTTCTGGGACTTCCTGCGCATGTCCGACGACCCGACCGTGAAGACGGTGTTCCTGGAGGACTCGGCCGCGTTGATCGGCCTGGTGCTGGCGTTCGCCGGCCTGGGCCTGCACCAGCTGACCGGCTCGTCGCTGTGGGACGGCCTGGCGTCGCTGGCGATCGGCCTGCTGCTGGCGTTGGTCGCCTATGTCTTGGCGCGCACCAACAAGGGCCTGCTGATCGGACGGCAGGCGGATCCGGTGATGGTGAAGGCGATCTGGCACCGGCTCGCCGAGGTGCCCGAGGTCGACGCCGTGGTGGACGTGCTGACGATGCTGATCGGCACCGACCGCGTCCTGCTGTGCGCGCGGCTCGACTTCGACGACAACCTGACGGCGTTCGAGCTGGAGAACGCGTGCGTGCGCATCTCGGCCGAACTGCGTGCGTCGTTCACGGATCTCGACGAGATCTTCCTGGAACCCGTGCCCCGCACCGACCCGGACCTCCGGCGGCGGGTGCTCGACCGGTACGGCGACCTGAGCTAGCGGCGCGTGTCGGTGCGGTGGAAGTTGAGGTAGGCGCGGCTCGGCGTCGGCCCGCGCTGCCCCTGGTACCGGCTGCCCGCCTGCTTCGAGCCGTACGGGTGCTCCGCCGGGCTCGACAGCTTGAACAGGCACAGCTGACCGATCTTCATGCCGGGGTGCAACGTGATCGGCAGGTTCGCCACGTTCGACAGCTCCAGCGTGATGTGGCCGGAGAAGCCGGGGTCGATGAAGCCCGCCGTGGAGTGGGTCAGCAGGCCCAGCCTGCCGAGGCTGGACTTGCCCTCGAGCCGCCCGGCCAGGTCGTCCGGCAGCGTCACCATCTCGTACGTCGACCCGAGCACGAACTCGCCGGGGTGCAGCACGAACGGCTCGTCCGCCGGCGCCTCGACCAGGCTCGTCAGCTCGTCCTGCTGCATCGCCGGGTCGATGTGCGTGTACTTGGTGTTGTTGAAGACCCGAAAGAACCGGTCCAGTCGTACGTCGATGCTCGACGGCTGAACCATCTCGACGTCGAACGGCTCGAGCAGCAGACGGCCCGACTCGACCTCTTTGCGCAGATCCTGGTCACTCAGCAGCACCCGGACAGGCTAACCGAGACCTCGACACGAGGCGTCGCCGCGCTGTGTATGATCGCCTACGAGCTTGAACCAGCGGGTGTAGTTCATTGGTAGAACGACAGCTTCCCAAGCTGTAGAGGCGGGTTCGATTCCCGTCACCCGCTCCACTTCGAAGGCCCAGGTAGATCCGGTTTCGGATCACCTGGGCCTTCGTTTTTGATCTCGTGAGCAGGTCACCGTGCGATCCACGTGCATGAGTGGGTGACGAAGCCAAACCTCGACCGTCACCTGGAGCCCGGCATGCACGAAGGCGGCACGACGCCTGGTTGCTTGCAAGCGCCCTTACGTCACATCTCGACCAAGACACGGACGGCGTGCCGCCGCATCGGCTAAAGAGAGCCCATGCCGATCTCCTTGCGCGCTGTGACGGCGCTGTCGACCACAGTGACAGCGGTCTGTGCCGTGGCCGTGGCGGTCCATCTGATCTCGACGGACATGACCGTGCGAGTGGAACAACTACGGACGTTCGACAGCGTGGAGCTGTCCAGCAACGTGGCCGACCTGGTGAGGGAGCAGTACCCCGACTCCGGTGTCAACGGCTGGAGCAGGGATTTTCCGCCCTGCACGGGATCCGTGGCCATCAAGGAAGGCGTGACCTTCACCTGCACGTTCACGTCGAGCAAGGACGGCCGGAAGAAGAAGGTGCGGGTGGTCGTCAAGGACACGTTCAGTGGCGAACTAGAGGTTGGCGCTCCGACACCGTGACCTCACTCGCACCTGGACCGTTGCCCGGCCAACGTTGCGTGACACGCCACTAACCAGCCGGGACGAGCACGCCCGCAGCACCGTCACCGTCTTCTTCATTAGTCAGAACCGGCCATCAGGCGGAGCAGGTCGCGCAAGGCGTGACGCTGGTCCGCGTCGAGGTCGGCGAGCGGGTCGCGGGCGAAGCGCA
>JAVXWK010000527.1:0-3204 GCA_032230575.1 Pseudonocardiales bacterium
ATCGCATCGGCCGAGGCCGCGCACCCATCTGTCAGTTGCGGAAACGGGCGCGGTGGCAGGTGAGTGGGCCAGTCGCATGCCCAGCGAATAGGTCTTTAGATCAAGCGACGCCGAAGGCGAGCAGTTCTTAAGCCAAAAAAGAAGTGCGACGCCGAAGGCGAGCAGCCCCATTCAACCAAGGGCGATGCGAAGCGAGCCGTCCGAGCTCAAGCCCAGGAGCTGCGGTGATGACGCAACCACCACGCGATTGGGGCTTGACTTTGAGTGCGAGATGCTACCGTGTTCGGATCGGCCGAGCGCTTGACCAGCTCGGCTTTTACAGGCCGATAAGCATCTCGCAAGAGGCTCAAAGTCAAGCCCCAATCGCAATCGTCGCGAAGCGGCGATGACTGGCACCGGCTCGTATGGACCTGCGCAACCACCTACGCAAGGCGACGGATCGCACGCAAGGTGACCCCTCCGCTGGAACGTGACATGCCATCGCAAGCCGACCAACGCCAGCCGACCACCGCACACCGCGAAAGCGGCCACCCCAAAGGCGCCTCTATCCCACCTGCGAGAATGCACAACGTGAGCCTGCTGGGACCCGCCGAAGTGAGACGACTGGCCGAAGAACTCGGCATCCGCCCAACCAAGAAACTGGGCCAGAACTTCGTGCACGACCCCAACACGGTCCGCAAGATCGTCGCCGCGGCCACGCTCACCAAAGACGACGTCGTCCTGGAAGTCGGCCCAGGCCTGGGCTCCCTCACCCTCGCCCTGCTGCCCAGCGCCAAGCAACTGGTAGCCGTCGAGATCGACCCGCCACTCGCCAACCGCCTCCCGCAGACCGTCAGCGAGATGGACCCCGAGAACGCCGCCAAGCTGCACGTCGTCCTCAAGGACGCCATGAAGGTCACCCGAGAAGACCTGCCGGTCCAACCCACGGCGATCGTGGCCAACCTGCCCTACAACGTCGCCGTCCCGGTCGTCCTGCACCTCCTGCACGAGCTGCCGAGCCTCCAAAAAGGCCTGGTGATGGTCCAGGCCGAGGTCGCCGACAGGATGGCCGCGGACCCCGGCAGCAAGATCTACGGCGTGCCCAGCGTGAAGATCGCCTGGTACGGAAAAGCCAAGAAGGCCGGCCCGGTCGGCAGGAACGTCTTCTGGCCCGCACCCAATGTGGACTCGGGCCTGGTCTCGTTCCACCGCCACGAAAACCCGCTGTCCACAGTGGACCGCAAGCGGCTCTTCGGGATCGTCGACGCGGCCTTCGCGCAACGCCGCAAAACCCTGCGGGCGGCCCTCAAGGGGTGGGCGACCACCCACGACGTCAACATCGACGAGCTGCTCGAGAAGGCCGGCATCGACCCTCAGGCTAGGGGCGAGCAGCTGAGCGTGATCGACTTCATCCGGATCGCGGAGGTCTAGGCCGGGGATCCTTCGGCCAACAGTGTGATCTGTCGAACGAATCGGATTCTGGCTTGCGCAACCGGACGTGCGTCCGGTTGACTGCTAGATGCCATCCGGAGCGACTGAGAGACCTGGCTCTACGACGTCGCAGCAACCACCCGCTGGATGCGGGCAGGTGCTAACGCCAGGACCGATGGAGGATCACATGGGTACCACGCGAATGCTGACGCGCCGTCGAGTCGTCGACCAGTGCCGTCGCACCTCTTCTGCCTGTCGTCGCCACCTCGTCTAAGGCGCCTTCTCAAAGTCCTTGACGCGGCCCTCCCCAGAGCGAGGGGCGCACACCTGAGCAGAACTCCGACCGCGCACGTCCGCCAAAACGGACAGTGTGCCGTCGCGCGCAGTCGTGGAGCAGAAGTGATCACTGTCGAAAACCTCACCAAGTCCTTCCAGGGTGTCAACGCCCTCAACGGCGTGACCCTCGACGTCGAGGCGGGCACCGTGCTCGGCGTGGTCGGCCCGAGCGGGGCCGGCAAGTCGACGCTCGCCCGCTGCGTCGCGCTGCTGGAGCGTCCCGACTCGGGTGCGATCCGCGTCGACGGCACGGACATCACCGCGCTGGACGGGTCGGCCCTGCGGGCCGCTCGCAGGCAGATCGGCGTTGTGCCGCAAGGGGATTCGCTGCTCCGGCAGCGCACTGCGGCCGGCAACATCGCCCTGCCGCTCGAGTCCGCCGGCATCCCCGGACCGCAGCGCCGCAGCCGCGTGGGCGAGCTGCTGGACCTCGTCGGCCTGACCGACAAGGCCGGCTCCTACCCCGACCAGCTGTCCGGCGGGCAGCGTCAGCGCATCGCTGTGGCGCGCGCACTCGCCGCGAACCCGTCAGTTCTGCTCGCCGACGAGCCCACGTCCGCCCTGGACCCGGAGACCACCGGTTCCGTGCTGACCGTGCTCGACCGTGCGCGCGCTGAGCTGGGTGTGACCGTTCTCGTCGTCACGCACGACATGGGCGTGGTCCGGAAGATCTGCGATGACGTCGCCGTGCTGGAGCAGGGCCGCGTCGTCGAGCACGGCAAGGTGCTCGACCTGGTCAACGACGCCGGCAGCCGCACGAGCAGCGCGTTGCTGCCCGCCGTCGACCTGAACCCGATCAACGAGAGCGCCTACGACCGCGTGGCGGACGTCGTGCTCGTCGGGTTCGCCGCGGTCGGCGCGCTGCTGCCCGAGGTGTCGCACCGGTTCGGCGTCGAGCTGAACATCGTCGGTGGCGGCCTCACGCGGCTGGGCGAGACGCCGGTCGCGCGGTTCCGCCTCGGCCTGAACGGCGAGCGGTCCGACTCCGCGCTGGAGTGGATCAGCGAGGCCGGCGGCGCTGTGCAGAGGTCCCTGAAGGGGCCGCAGGGAGTAGCTGCGTGAGGTCTGCGACACCCTGGTCCGACGTGGTGAGCTACCTCGTCGAGGCCACCGGGGAGACGCTGTACATGGTCGGCGTCTCCACCGTGATCGCCACAGCTTTCGGAGTTCCCGTCGGGGTTTGGCTGCAGCTCACCGCCAAGGGCGGGTTGCGGCCGAACCAGGCGTTGCACCGCGTTCTCGGCTTCATCACCGACCTGGGCCGCTCGATGCCGTTCATCGTGCTGCTCGTCGCGCTCACGTCGGTGACCCGGTTGATCGTCGGCGGATCCATCGGCAGCACGGCGGTCATCGTGCCGCTGGCCGTGGGTGCGATCCCGTTCGTCGGGCGGCTCGTCCAGAACATCCTGTCCGAGGTGCACGTGACCGTGGTCGAGGCCGCGGTGACCACGGGCGCCT
>JAVXWK010000561.1:0-14627 GCA_032230575.1 Pseudonocardiales bacterium
GGACTCAAACCCCTGACCCTCACACTGCCAGTTGTGGTCCACAAAGGACTTACACCACCACAAATACTAGAACCCCAGCAACTCCAACACACCTAGCGGCCGTTCAGCGCCGTTGAGCGCCGTTCAGTGACATTGCGCTCCTGGTGCTGCTCCAGTTCCGCTCCAGCACGATCAGTGTGAAACAGACTCGCTCATGGACGATGGAGTCGTCGCCAGAAGTCGTCATCCTCAGCCGAGTATCCACTCTCTCAGCTGAAGCTCACCGAAGGCGCCCATCCCGTTCAGCGCGGTGACAACGCGATCACCGTGCCTGGCCGAACCCAGCGCAGGATCGACGCCGGCGTGCTCGCCGGGATCGCCACACACCCGGCAGTCGGAGCACCGTTCGTGACATGCACGAAGAACGCACTACCAGTTCACCCCCATCACCAAGGCCTCAGATCACATGAAGTCCCGAGGCCAGTTGACGGCCGACGCCGTGAGAGGTGAGGCCGGCGCGGCTCAGGACGTCGGTGTCGAGCAGGTTGCGCGTGTCCACGACCACTCGTCCGGACATCACCTCGGCGAGCACAGCCCAGTCGAGCGAACGGAACTGAGGCCACTCGGTCAGCACGACGAGGGCGTCCGCGTTCTTCGCCGCCTGCTGCACGTCATCGACGACATTCACGTCGTCGGTGACGCCTTCGATCGCTGTTGGGACACGCGGATCGAACGCATCCAGCTGCGCCTCCTCTGCCCTGAGCAGTCGGGCGATCTTCAACGCCGGTGAGTCGCGCAGATCATCGGTTCCTGCTTTGAACACGAGTCCGAGCAACCCGAGCTTCTTTCCTTTCAGGTCACCGCCCACCGCCTCGGTGATCTTCTGGATGACAAGTCGGCGTTGCCGCTCGTTGGTGTCGATTGTGGCCCTGAGCAACGAGAAGTCGTGGTCGACCGACTCCGCGATGCTGAGCAGGGCGTAGGTGTCCTTGGGGAGGCACGATCCACCCCAGCCCGGCCCGGGCTGCAGAAAGGACTGTCCGATGCGCTGGTCGAACCCCATGCCCTCGGTGACGTTGGTGATGTCGGCGCCAAGGCGTTCGCACAGGTCGGCCATCGCGTTCACATAGGACAACTTCATGGCGAGAAAGCAGTTCGCGGCGTACTTGACCAGTTCGGCACTGGCCGCGTCCATGAGAACGACAGGAGCGCCGAGGCGAGCGTAAAGTGCGGCGACACGTTCGGCCGCGTTCTGCTCGTCCGATCCGACGACGATCCGGTCCGGGTGCAGGAAGTCCTTGACGGCGCTGCCTTCGCGCAGGAACTCGGGGTTGCTCACGACCGGGACGTCATCGCGGCTCAACAGGCTTCGCGTGCGCGCCGCCGTACCGACTGGCACTGTCGACTTGTTGACGACGACACAACCCGGCGGGAGCAGCTCACGCATGCCTTCGAGTGCTGTTTCGACGGCCGCGAGATCGGCGGCGCCTCCCTCGCCCATGGGGGTCGGCACGCAGAGGAAGACGATCTCGGCCTCTTGCACGGCGCTTTGCGCATCGACGACGAACTTCAGTCGTCCAGCGGCGAGGCCCTCTGCGACCAGTTCGGGCAGGCCTGGTTCGAAGATCGGCACCTGCGCCTTGCGCAGCCGGTCGACCTTCTCCTGATCGATGTCCACGCAGACGACGTGATGCCCCAGAGAAGCGAGGCATGCGGCCGAGGTCAGTCCGACATACCCTGCTCCGATCACAACAACACGGCGAACGAACATCACGAGACCGCCTTAGTCCACGTCGGCTTCCTACCGGTGCGGCGTCGCCGGGGTTCACCGCGGCGCTCGAGTGCGCGTGTGATCACGAAGGTGCCCTGCCTCGCCACGGACGCGGGGTACTGTCCTGCGGGAACGCGGCCGAAACGTCGATGGCCTGCGGTTGTCCGATCAACGCTGCCACACGGGACCGGGACACGGCATCGGTGACAGCATCGCTCAGGGCGGCGTCGAACCCGTCGCCGCTCAGCATCGTGACGGTGCATGCGAGGCCTTGCAGCCCTACGGGCACCGCAGGGGCCGACTGCAGCAGCCCGCGGATGTCGACGCCGCCACGGGCGGTCACCGTCCACTCGAGACCGCCCAGGTCACGTGCGAGGGTCGCGGCGATGTCGGAGGCGAGACCCATCAGCAGATATTCCTGAGGATTGGGGCCCCAGTCGACGCCCGTCGGCTTGGGCTGATCGATGCGCAACACCGACCCCGCCGTGTCCACGGCGTGCGATTCGAACTGTGCGCCGCTGATCCAGCGAACCTGCCGAACAGCGGAAGTGACGGCCGTTGGCGCATCAGCTGTGATGGAAGCGCACTGCACTCTCCCGGAGCGGTCCGCCAGGGTCAGATCCAGTGGTACCGGCTCCGCGAGCGTCCGATGGTTCGGGCTGAAGTTCTGCACTTTGTCGAGCAGCTCGGCCAGGACGTGTTCATCTGGTCCATCGACCTCGAAGTGGCAGGACACGCCCAGGTGGTGCTGGATCCGCATTTCGGCGTTGTCGAAGACCAGGCCCTTGGCGCTGCCGCCCGCGATCAGCGTGATGAGCGAACATGCGGCCACACCGGTCAACGCGAGGTCCATCGGCGTGGCGTCAGCGGGAGCGCTGTCGGATACCGCGAGCGAGTACCGGCGGGATGACTTGACCGTGCCCAGCATCGCGGGGCCGACCGATGCGGTGATCCCGCGGCCCGGACTGTGCCTGGCTTCGACCACGTAACCGAACCAGGCCTCCGCTGCATCACCGCGGGTTTCGTGCACCATCTCGCTGAATCCAGCGATGTTGATGTTGTTCCTCATCAGCGGCCTTCCTGACGTGTCGCTTCGAACGCGTGGCGGAGGTCTTCGATCAGGTCGCGAACGTTCTCGATGCCGACCGAGAAACGGATCAGTCCGGGGTTGATGCCGATCAGTGCTTTCTGCTTCGTGGTCAGCGAACTGTGCGACGTGTTGCCGGGCATGCTCACCAGGGACTCGACACCACCGAGACTCGTTGCGATGTAAGGAACCGTGAGTTCCTTCATGAACCGCAACGCCGCGGGATCCCCGCCCGTCACCTCAAAGCTGACCATGCCACCGAATCCCCGGTAGTTCTCGTGGTCGAGGTATGCGTACCGGTCCCCGCCCAGCTCCGGGTGGTAGACGTCGGTCACCATGTCGTGAGAGCTCAGGAACCGGGCGATCTCGCGCGCGTTGTCGTTCTGCGCCTTCACCCGCAGAGGTAGCGTCTTGATGCCGCGTTCCAGCAGGAAGCACGACAGTGGTTCCAGCGTCCCGCCGAACCTCAGCGCCTGTGCCCAGACGCGGTCGAGGAACTTGCGCCGTCCCACCACCGCACCCGCGGTGAGGTCGCTGTGACCGCCCAGGTACTTGGTGGCGCTGTGCACGACGATGTCGGCGCCGAGCTCGAGCGGTCGCATGTTGACCGGCGTGAGGAACGTGTTGTCGATGACGAGAAGTGCGTTGGCACGCTTGGCGATCTCGGCGATGCGCCTCACCTGGGGAGCCTTCAGCAACGGATTCGTGAGGCTCTCGAAGAACAGCAGCTGCGTCTCCGGCCTGATCGCTGCCTCGACGGCTGCGAGATCGGTTGGATCGACGAACGTGACCTCGCGTCCCGCCGAGGGCATGTCCTCGCGGAGCATGTTGTAGGTCCCGCCGTACACGTCGTAGGCGGAGATTATGTGGCTGCCGGCGTTCGTCAGCGCGTAGATGGTGCTGGCGATCGCGCTCATGCCGGACGAGGTCACCATCGCGCTCTCGGCGCCTTCGAGCGCGGCGATCTTTTCCTGCACCGACCACTGCGACGGATTGCCGTACCTGGTGTAGATCGGCACGTCGCGCAGTGCTCCGCCGGCGAACGCGCCGTAGCTCGCGTCGTCGAGCAGGAAGGTGGTCGTCTGGAAAATGGGTGTCCCGACGCTCCCCGTGATGGGGTCCTCGTAGGTACCCGCGTGCACTGCGAGCGTCTCTGGTGACGCGGTCCTGGGCAACACGCGGTTCTGCCGCGAGACAGGACCAGCGCTGCGCCGGCGCCTGAGCTCTCCGAACCAGCCTGCTCCGGTCGTGAAACCCTCGTCGAACCCGACGGCTGTGCGGTCTGCCTGCGTCATTTCTCTCCCAGCGTTGCTGTGAACTCCGCTTCCCATCTGAACAACTGCAGTGCGATCTCCCAGCGGTGCACCGCCGCCTCCCAGGAGCTCGCCGCACTCGTGGCGGCGTCGTGCTGGTTGAAGGCGAGAAGCGGACGTGGGGGAAGTGGCCGCCACCGCGCGACGGCCGTCATGATGTCGACGTCGTGCTCGCCGTTACCGCGAGGTTCCACCAGCGACAGCAGGTCCTTGGCAGCAGCCGCCAGTGACTGCGCTGCGTCCGAAAGGCGTAGCGCGGCTTCCGTCACCTGGGGGCAACGTCGGGTGACGGCATGTTCCACCGCGCTCCGCAGCTGTTCGGGAGATGTCGCCGGGACGGCGGACCGGGACTCACCTGTCATCGGCTTCGGCTCGAATCTGGACTTCCACGGCCTCCATGGGGCACGACTCCACGGCGGCGCTGACCTCGTCCGCCGGATCGATCAGCTCGGTGATCGCCTGGGCCTTGCCGTCAACCAGCTGGAAGTGTTGCGGTGCACAAGAAATGCACACGCCGGTGCCGATGCACTGCGCTCTGTCCACCCGGATGCGCCACCGTGCAGTCATGATCCCTACCAGGCCACGTTCAGGCTGGTGAGGCTTCGGACGACCTTGCCCTGCCGCCACGCCGGGGCATCGGTGTCCGCGGCGAGCCGGAGGTTCGGGAACCGGGTAAGCAACGCCTCGAGCGCCGTTGTCGCCAGCACCCTGGCGAGCGGAGCGCCGATGCAGTGGTGGGCGCCGTGCCCGAATCCCAGATGCGGATTGAGCTTCCGGGTCACGTCCAGCTCGTCGGGTTCCTCGAACACCGCTGCGTCCCTGTTCGCCGAGATCATCGCCGGCAGCACCGCCTCGCCCGCGGCGATCGTGACGCCGCCCAGCTCCACGTCCCTGGTCGCCACGCGCACGAAACCGCCGGCCACCCCGATGGGGATGAAGCGCAACAGCTCCTCGACCGCGTTGGGGATCAAGCTGTGGTCGTTCCGCAACAGCGCGAGCTGGGCAGGTGCACGGAGCAGGAGGTAGATGGCGCTGGTGAGGAACACCGCGGGGCTGCCCCGTCCGCCGACGAGCAGCGCGACCATGATGTTGACGAGCTCGTCGTCGCTGAGGTGGTCACCTTCGTCCTGGGCTTTGAGCATCGCGCTCAGCAGGTCGTCGCCCGGTTCGCCGCGGCGGGACTCGACCAGCGTGAGCAAGTAGTCCTCGAAGCGACGGCGAGCCGCGGCGATTTGCTCGGTGGTGAGCTCGCGCGAGGTCAGAGCGTCCGAAAAGGACGAGAACTCGTCCCGATCCCCGATGGGGACGCCCAGCAGCTCGCAGACGGTGATGAGCGGCAGCGGAAGAGCGAGGTGGTGGGCGACGTCCGCAGGCGCGCCCGCGCTCTCCATGCGGCCGAGCAGCTCGTCGGCGATCTGCCGGATCCGCGGGCGTAACGCCTCCGCGCGGCGTGCGGTGAACGCCCGTGCGATCAACCGCCGCAGCCGCGTGTGTTCAGGCGGATCGAGCGCCATGATCGATCTGCTGGGCAACAGCTCCGGCGACAGCCGCGGCGCATCGGGGCGGGTCGCGGCCTGACGCGAGAACGCGGGATCTGCGAGGACCTTCTTCACGGCCTCGTACGACGTCGCGAGCCACGCTTCACCCCCGACCGGCAGCCGCACACGCGACACCGGGCACCGCTGCCGCAGCTCGACGAACTCCGGCTCCAGCTCGAGCGTCTGCTCGCGGCCGAACGGGTAGTCGGGAGGCGAAATCTTCAGTTCCTCAGTCATCAGCGTCCATTTCAGCGGCGCGAACGACACGCCGATGGGCGGTCGAAAGGTGAGCTTCCGGTGTGCAGTGCTCACCTGGAAGATCTCGCGCGTATTCCGGCGCGAGCCATCAGGCCATACACGTGCAGATCATGAGCCAAGCAGCAGAGTCATCTGCGAGAGCTGCGCACGAGAGCAGAACCGGACATCAGGCAGGATCGACCCACATTCACCCCAAGCCCCCAAGCGGTGATACGGCAGCAAACAAGCGGACAGCCGCTCGAATATGACTTTGACGCTAGCCCAATCCGGTCCATCGAACAAGTTTTTGACAGCACAACCAGTGTCCCGCATTGCAGTTGACGGGCCGCAGTGTCGCCGCAACAACCGTCCTTGCGTCACTCCGAGGTGTCCGCTATACAGGATTGGCAGGTCGCCGCGAGCCCATCCGAGGACGGTTCGCCGACGTGCTCGATATGGGGGAGACTTGAACAACATGTCGAATGCTGTCGAACGTCCGTCGAATACGGTTGGACATTTATCGAATTCTGTCGAACTGCCTGCGGACCGCACGATTGTCACCCTTGGACCGGAGGGCACGGACGCGCACGCAGAAGCACTGAAGCACTTTTCCGACGTGCAACTGGCGCCCTCGTTTCCGGAAGCGATGCGGAGCGCCCATCAAAACGGACATCTCGCCCTGGTGGCCGCGGGTTACCTGCGCTACGACGCAGCCACTACCACCGACAGCTGGGTGGACCTGCACTTTCGTCACCACCCGGAGATGGTGCTGCTCCACGTTTGGCAGAGCCCGACGAAACCCATGTGCGTGGCGGTCAACCAGACACGTGCGCGGTCGATCGCGGATATCAAGTCACTCGCCCTTCACCCCGCTACGAGAGCCATCGCGGAGAAACTGTCGATCAACGCGGCAATGACATTCGTGAACGCCAAGCCCATCGCTGTCGAACGTGCGGCGGCAGGCGAGGTCGACGCCTGCATCGGCTCGCTCGACGTGGTCGCGAAATTCCCCGCGTTGCGCGCTGTAAGAGCACTGCAACCCACCATGGTGTGGTGTCTCTACGGCGATGCGAGCAGCGTTGGATCGGAGGTGAGCGCATGAGTGCGCACGATCTCGTTGACCGGGTCGCGGAACTCGAAAGAACACCCTCTGCAATTCGCACCGTTGCCGTCATCGGCGCCGGTGTCATGGCGACCGCAATGGTTCCCCGCCTGCGGTCTGCCGGATTCTCGCTCCGGTTGTCCAACCGGACGAGCGCAAAACTGCTCGGCCTCGCCACCGATGGCGATGTCGTTTGTGCGACTCCCGCGGAAGCCGCGGCGCAGGCAGATGCCGTCATGTCGGTCGTCTTCGACGACGCGGCGAGCCGTGAAGTGTGGTTCGGCCCGAACGGTGTGCTGAGCCGGGCCCGGCCAGGAACTCTCGCGGTGGAGTGCTCGACCTTGTCCGCGGCCGGCGCGCAGGAATGGGCGCACGAACTGGCCGGGGCAGGTCTGCGACCGGTCGAGGCACCGGTGACCGGCAGCAAACCCGGTGCGGAGTCGGGTCGGCTCGTCGTGTTCGCGGGAGGTGAGCCGGCGGATGTCGACGCCGCGCGGCCGCTACTCGGCCCGTTGGCGCAGGAGATAGTCCACTTCGGACCTGTGGGAGCGGCGGCGCGGGTCAAGTTGCTGAACAACATGTTCGCCGCGACGATCCTGGCCGGACTGGCCGAATGCCTGTCGTTCGCCGAGCACGGAGGGCTCGGCGCCGACCAGGTCGTGGGGGTGCTGGCCCGGCACGGGTGGGGGTCCAAGGTCGCTGACGGCGTCGGCCAGGAGATGACCGCGCGCAACTACGACGACGTGCTCTGCGCGGTGCGCACGCTGCACAAGGACCTGGGATACGCCATGTCCACAGCGCGCGACCTCGGGCTGGAGCTGCCCGTCGGCCGTGCGGTGACCGCACAGTTCGCTCGCGCCGTCGACGAGGGCCTCGGTGAGCTGGACATGGCCGCGATCAAGGACGTCTACCCGGCACCCGCGATCGACGAGGAGGAATCGTGATCCCGGGCGGGCAGGCTTGCGTGTCCGATGTGGACGGCTCGTGGTTCTCCAGGTCCCTGCACGTCCCCTGGAGCGCCAAGCGCCAGGTCGAAACCCAGCTGGACGGCTACTGCGAACTGTTGCGCGCCTATTTCGAGCGCACCGGCATCACCGATGTCAACCTGCACCTGAGCGGCTCGCTCGCTCGGCAGGAGCCTGCCGTCTCGGTCGCGTCCTCGGGTGTCGCACAGCTCGCCTCCGACGTCGACCTGGTGGCGGTGACCGACGGTGAACCGGATGTCTCGCACCCCGTGCACGGGGTCGTCGCCGAGATGCGGCGCCGGGCACCGGAGATGGTCACGACCATGTTCGTCGTCCGCGCCGCGAACCTGGCGCGGGTTCATTCGTTGTTCGGAAGGGACCTCTGGATCGGCCGGCTGAGGCCGATCGTGCACCGGTTCGAGGCAGAGCACTTCCCAGAGCCTCCGGCAGGCAGGCGCGAGCTGTTCGAGAGTCTGGTGCACCACCTGGCCGGCTATCTCCTGCTGCCGGCCGCGGACTCTGCGCCACCTCACTCGCGAGTGACCACGGCGTTCCAGCGCACCAAACTCGCGCTGGACGCCTTGCGCATGTTCCTCGTGCCCATGCCCGGCCAGCCCGTTTCCTTCGCCGATCTGCCTGCCTCCCACCCGACCAGCGCGATGCGAGAGGTCATCGCTCGTGCCGAGCTGGAAAGCCTGATCGAAGCAAGGGAGATGTCGTTGCCGGACGCCGTGACGCCGCAGCGCACCGAGGAGCTCGTCGTGGGCGGGCTCCGCGGCGTGTTCGGCGTGCCGGAATCGGCAGACGACACGGTGCTGCTGGACCGGCTCGCCGCCCGTGCGGACGGCTGCTCACACGTGCTCGGGCTCTTCCAGGTCGCGCTGGCGGCCCTGTTCCTGCTCGTCCGAGCGGACTCGGGGAACCAGAGAGCCACCGTGGACCTGTTCCTGGGAACGTGGCGCCGGCTCGATCGGTCGCTGCTCGTGGAGGCCCGCGCCGTGGCAGACGCGGTGACCCACCTCGATCCGCGGCTCATCGCCACCGCCGATCGCGGCACGCGGGAGACGGTGTTCGACGCGATGCGGCTGCTCCGCCTCGACTACTACCACTACCTGGGGCCGCACAACTTCGGTGCGAAGCCGGTGCCGGAGTACCGCGCTTTCGCGGGTGATCCGGCATGAGCGGCGCCCGTACCGACCACACAGGAGAATCCGTGGACTACCCGGCATGGCTCGGTCGGCTCCCCCTTGCCGACGTCACCTTTCCCGGTGCCGAAGGCAGGTTGCTCTCCGCGGCACACGGTCAGGTGGTGTTCTGGGCGTTCCGCGACGGTGGCAGCGTTCCTCCGCACGCGCACGGCCCTCAGATGGGTGTGGTGCTGAGCGGCAGCGTGACACTCACCGTGGAGGACCGCACCACCACGTGGCGGGCCGGTGACCACTTCTACATCGAGGACGGACAGACGCACTCGGCGGTGATCGAGCCAGGCTCCCGCATCATCGAGGTCTTCGCCGAGAACGATCGTCACCGAGCGCGGGCCTCATGAGTGCCGCGGACGTCCTCCTGACCGCCGACCGTCTCGTGGCCGGTGCTGGTTCGCGAACACTCGCCGAGCCGGCCGTGCTGGTGCGTGCCGGTCTCATCGCGTGGATCGGTCAGCGTGATCAGGTACCACCCGACGCGGCCGGCGTCACTCGGATCGACCTTTCCGGGATGACGCTCCTGCCTGGATTCATCGAAGGACACACGCATCTGGCGTTTGACGCGAGCGACGATCCTGAAGGGCGGTTGAGTGCCGCGGACGACGCCGAACGGGTCGATCTCATGCTCCGGTCGGCGGCCGAACTGGTTTCCTGCGGTGTGACCACCGCACGCGATCTCGGTGCGCCCGGTCACCTCGACGTGGAGGTGCGCAACCGCATCCTGGCCGGTACCGCGCCGGGACCCGATCTGCTGCTCTCGACCGTGCCGCTCACCGCGGTGGACGGTCACTGCTCGTTCCTCGGCGGGGCTGCGGCGGATGTGGCGGAGCTGCGCGATCTCGTCCGCACCAACCACGGTCGCGGCGCGGACTGGGTGAAGGTGATGGTCACCGGCGGTTTCACCAGTGGCCGGAAATCGCCGTTCGCTCCGCAGTTCGACGTGTCCGAGCTTCGTGCCGTCGTGCAGGAAGCGGGTGAGCACGGCTTGCCGGTCGCGGCGCACGCGCACGCCACCACTGGCATCCGCGTCGCCGTGGACGCCGGGGTGAGCACCGTCGAGCACTGCACGTGGATGGTTCCGGACGGGTTCGACGTGGACCGCGGGCTCGTCGACCGCATGGCGGAGCGCGGCGTCGTGGTGTGCCCGACCGTCAACTTCAGTGCACGTGAAGCGAGGGGGAGATTGCCGTGGCACGAGCGCGCCGCGCACCTCCGGCTGATGCGGGACGCGGGGGTGACCTTCGCGGTGGGCACCGACTCGGGCATCCCGCGTTCGCCGCACCACCGCTATCCGGACAGCCTGCTGCCCTATGAGGACCTGGGCATGAGCCCGCTCGAGGTGATCGAGATGGCGACCTCCGGTACGGCTCGCGCGCTCGGCATCGATGGCGTCACGGGATCGGTCGCGGTGGGCAGGCGGGCGGATCTCGTTGGTGTGCAGGGAGATCCCGTCCGGCACCTCACTGCCGTGCGGGACGTCCGGTTCGTCATGGCACGCGGAACCGTGCACCGGTGCGACCCGGTTGCGGCACCGGCTCTGGCATGACACAACGATCATGATCAACGTTCGGCACGGCCGCCCGGCGGCCGTGCGGGGAACCCGCGTAGCAAGTGCGAGAGGAAGAACCGTGAGCAACGGAAGTGCTGTGGAGCCTGCAGCGGTGCGGCTGGACGTCGAGTACGCCAGCCTGCAACCGCTGCGCACGCGCATCACCACGCACCGGACGTACAGCGAACAGCCCGATGACGTGAACGCCGCCGTCATGGGACTGCTGCCCGCTGCCGACGCGAAGCAGCGGCTGCTCGACGTCGGTTGCGGAACAGGTGAATTCCTGCGGCACCTGCGTGAGTCCGGTCACCGCGGCGAACTGGTGGGACTCGACACGTCCGAAGCGGCGGTCCAGGCGGTGCGCACCATCCCGGGAGTCGAGGCGGTGCTGGGCTCGGCCACGGATCTGGGCTTCCCTGACGGGAGCTTCGACGTGGTGACCGCCCGGCACATGCTCTACCACGTGGACGAGCCCGTCACGGCACTCGCGGAGTTCCGCCGGGTGCTGACGGACGGTGCCCGGTGCATCGTCCTCGTCAACCACGCCGAAACCGTCCCGAAGACCATGAAGATGGTGCGGAACGTGGCCAGGGAGCTCGGTCTCGAACCTCCGAGCAAGGGAATCGCCAACGTTCATTCGGACAACCTGCCCGGCATGATGATCGACGTCTTCGGCTCCGTGGACGTCGTGCGCCACGACAATGCGCTGGTCTTTCCCGAACCTGAGCCGCTCATCGCGTTCGCCATTGCGGTCTTCACACTCTGCGGGATCCTGCCCGATTCACCGGTCCGGCCCGAAGCGGTCGATCTGGTGAAGCGCCGGGTGCACCAGTGGTTCGAGCGCAACAACGGACCGTGGCGCGATCCCAAGGGATATACCGCATGTGCGGCCACCCGCTGAAAACTGTGGTCCATGATCATGCGCGCACTCACCGTGCCTACGATCTACGCCACCGGTCTAGTCGAAGGATGAATCCGTGAAATTGCTCGTGACCGGTGGCGCTGGTTACATCGGCAGTGTTGTCACCCACCAGCTCGTCGACGCCGGCCATGAGGTCGTGGTGCTCGACGATCTGTCCAGTGGACATGCCGACAACATTCCGACGCACGCCACGTTCCACAAACTCGGCGTGCACGACGTCGGCCAGGTCCTGACCCCGGACGCGGGCTTTGACGGTGTGCTGCATTTTGCCGCCAAAATCGAGGTGGCGGAATCCGTCGCGCATCCTGATCGATTCTGGGACACGAACGTGCAAGGTTCGCTCGCGCTGCTTTCCGCTGTGCGGGTGGCACGCACGCCCAGGCTCATCTTCTCCTCGACCGGATCCATGTACGAGACCGCCGGCCAGGAGAAGCTCACCGAGCAGGCGCCGGCCCGTCCGCGCAACCCGTATGCGGCCACCAAACTCATGGTCGACATGATGCTGGTGGGCGAGAGCAAGGCGTTCGGTCTCGCAGCCGCAAGCCTGCGGTACTTCAACGCCGCGGGTGCGGCCGGCGCGCTCGGCGAGCGCCACGACCCGGAAAGCCATCTCATTCCCATCGCGCTGCAGGCCGCCGCGGGTCGCCGAGAGCGGTTCCTTTTGTTCGGTGATGACTACCCGACCGACGACGGCACCTGCGTGCGCGACTACGTCCACGTGTCCGACCTGGCCCGCGCACACCTGCTCGCCCTGGAGGCAGCCGAACCGGGGACGCACGAGATCTACAACCTCGGGAATGGCAACGGATACAGCAACAAGCAGGTCGTTGAAACCGTCGAGAAGGTGACCGGCCGGAAACTTCCGGTGGAGATCGCACCACGCCGGCCGGGCGACACCGTCTACACCGTCGCGTCCAGCGAGAAGGCTCGCATGCGTTTGGGATGGGCACCGCGGAAGCCAGAACTGAGCACGATCATCGCGGATGCGTGGGCGTTCTACGAACACCATTTCGGGAATGGCGAAGACTAACCGTCTCGTTCCCGCAAGGCAGATAAGTTCAGACTGACACCGACCTCCCGTCGAATGGACGGGTTGATTCGCCATGCGCGTTGGACGGACAAAGGGAACGTCATGAGTCGTAGAGTCCTCTCCTTTGCACTCAACCGAAAAGGCATGGGGCATGCCTCGCGGCTCGTCGCCGTCCACGCGGTGCTCCGCGAACTGGGATGGAGCTCGGTCTTCTTCGTCGGCCACGAGCACCGGATCATCTCCGATTACGGGTTCGACCAGATCGTGATTCCGGAGCGGACCCCTGGAGATCCGGAGGCGACCGAGAGCAGGAAATCCCGGATCCGCAAGGCGGTCATCCGGGAGGTGCTGACGCCCGGCGACGTGATCCTTCACGACGTCGTGGTGCATCCCGAGCTTCATGAGCTGGCCGCCGCCCAGGACTGCTTTCAGGGATACATCTACCGGGAGCGCAAGGATCAGGCCGACCCGGTTCCGATGATCGTCGCCGCCGCCCCCGCGATCGACACGATCTACGTACTCGGTCAGGACGGCGGCACCAGCACGCGACAGGGCATCCGTGTTCGCGGCGTCCCTGACGTGGTGCGCGAGGGGCTGGGCGACAAGAGCGTCTGGGTCGACGGCGACGAAGGTCTGCGCATCGTGGTCACCGCGGGCGGCGGAGGGCATCCCGACGCGCAGCCGTTCCTCAACTCCGCTCTCTCCGGAATCGCGCGCCTGTGCGCCGCCCGCGCGGTGCGTGCGTCGGTGTTGGCGGTCACCGGCCCCTACTTCCGCGGCACCGTCACCGTTCCGCCCAGTTCCCGGGTGGGTGTGCGGGTCACGCCCTACGTCGGCCCCGACCACTCGCTGTACGCGGGAGCGGACGCCGTTGTCGCTCAGGGCGGCTACAACACGGTCCAGGAACTCAAGCACAACGGTGTCCGGGCGGTGACGGTGCCGGGTGAGCGCATGCTCGACGATCAGCACTCACGCCTTTCCGCACTGGCGCAGCGCGATCACGTGGTCGTCTCCCGGCCGGACCCGGCGGAGATCGGCGAGCGTCTGTCCGAGCTGCTCGACCTGCCCCAGGTGCCATCGGCGGCCACCGGCCCGCGGGCAGCCGGGGCAGTGGAGATCGCTCACGACATCGTCCAGTTCTCGTAGGCGGCCGTCGTGACACTGTGGACGGAGTTCACCAGCCAGCCATTCACCCATCCCCGGATTCCCCACGTCGCCCAGGCGGGATACCGGCTGGGAGCGGCGCCACCGCATCCTCCTGCCCGGTTCGACGTGACGGATTTCGGAGCAAGGGGAGATGGCAGGCACGACAGCGCGGACGCGATCAACAGGGCCGTGGCGGAGGCCGGACGATCCGGCGGGGGTTGTGTCCAGATCCCTCCCGGCAGGTACCTCCTGGAGGACGTGCTCCGGATCTCTCATGGCGACGTGGTCCTGAGAGGAGCGGGAAGCGCCGAGACCACTCTGGTGTGGCGGACGCCGCTGGAGGATCTCGTCGGCGTCAGCAAAAGCAGGTATGGCGGGGAGAGCTCGGCCTGGAGCTGGTCCGGAGGGTTGATCTGGGTCTGCGCGGCCGAACGACTCGACAGGCTGACTCACGACATCAGGCGGGGCTCCTGGCCTCGTGAGGGCTGGATCGACCGGGGTACGGCGGCGCAGCAGCACCTGGCCGGAGTCCGCCTTCCGGCGCGCCGCGGCGACTTCGCCGTCACCGTGGACCGCCCAGACGAGCTCAAGCCAGGCCAACGCGTCGTTCTCTTATGGCACGACTGCGACCAGCACAGCCTGTTGAAGCACATCTGTGGCGATGTCGAGGCGGCGGCGACTTACCCGTGGCAGGAGAAGAGCAAGCTCCTGTCCTACCTGCCCTACGCCTGGCCGGTGCGGATCGAGCGGGTGAGCGGCAGCCAGGTCTTTCTTCGCCAGCCGCTG
>JAVXWK010000576.1:0-4862 GCA_032230575.1 Pseudonocardiales bacterium
AGTCGGTCAGGTACGCGTCGCGGGCGAGACGCTGCTGTTCACGTCGTCGGCGTACCGCTTCGCGGAGTTCGGTGACCAGGACGACGCCAAGCGCAAGGCCCGCGAGGACGCCGGCGTGACAGCGATCCTGCACGAGTCGTACCCGATCAGGTACTGGGACTCCGACCTCGGCCCGAGCTACCCGCGCCTGTTCGCGGCTCCCCTCACGGACGTCGCCACCGAGAAGGTCACCACCCTCAGCGAGGACGCCGAGAGCAGGCTCAGCGACGAGGACATCGCGCTCAGCCCGGACGGGAAGTGGGCTGTCCACGGCCACGGCGTCGACGTCAGCGCCTCCTACGGCCGGCGGACCGAACTGCGGCTCGTGGCGATCGACGGCAGCTCGTCGCGCGCCATCGCCTCCGAGGACGGTTTCTCCTTCTACGACGCCGCTTTCACGCCCGACGGCACCGCCGTGGTCGCGATCCGGTTCCGCGAGTCCACCGCGGACTCCCCGTACCGGCGCGACCTCGTGCGCATCGACGTGGCGGACGGCTCGATCACGCCACTGGCGCCAGGTTTCCAGGAGGAGCCGGACCACCCGGTGGTGAGCCCGGACGGGACCGCGGTGTTCTTCACCGCGAGCCACCTCGGGCACCAGCCGACATGGCGGCTGGACCTCGCGACCGGCGAGATCACGAAGCTGACGATCTCGGGTTACTACAGCGACGTGGTCGTGAGCCCGGACGGCAAGACGCTGTACGCACTGCGCAACTCGGTCGACCACCCGCCACAGCCCGTGCGGTTCGCCGCCGCTGGAGCCGACCAGGACCCAGAACGGCTGCGCGCCCCCGGCGCCCTTGCCTCGGTGCCCGGCACCCTCACGGAAATCTCCACGGTCGTCGCTGACGGCCGGACCGTCCGCTCCTGGCTGGTGCTGCCGGAAGGCGCCTCCGCCGACTCCCCCGCCCCGCTGGTGCTGTGGGTCCACGGCGGCCCGGTCATGAGCTGGAACGGTTGGACCTGGCGCTGGAACCCGTGGCTGATGGCCGCCCAGGGCTACGCCATCCTGCTGCCCGACCCCGCCCTGTCCACCGGGTACGGGCCGGAGTTCATCGAAGCCGGTTGGGGTCGCTGGGGCGCCGAGCCCTACACCGACCTCATGGCCATCACGGACGTCGCGGTCGAACGGGCGGACATCGACGCCTCCCGGACCGCGGCCATGGGTGGCTCGTTCGGCGGCTACATGGCCAACTGGATCGCCACCCAGACCGACCGGTTCCGCGCCATCATCACCCACGCGTCCCTGTGGCACCTCGACGCGTTCTCCGGCGGCACCGACAGCTCCTACTTCTGGATGCGGGAGATGGGCGATCCCCTCACCCGGCCGGAGCGGATCCAGGCCAACTCCCCGCACCTGCGGGTCGCCGACATCAAGACCCCGATGCTCGTGATCCACGGAGACAAGGACTACCGGGTTCCCATCGGCGAGGGGCATCGGCTGTACTTCGACCTCCTCCGCCACGGGGTCAATGCGAAATACCTTTACTTCCCAACCGAAAACCACTGGATCCTCACCCCCGGCAACTCTCGGGTCTGGTACGAGACGGTGTGGGCGTTCCTGGCCGAACATGTCCTCGATCAGGGCTGGGAACGGCCGGAACTGCTCTGAGCGCTGCCGGCGAGCAGCCTGCGGGCGTCGTCCAGGTACTTCGTGGACAGCGCCCGCAGCTCCGCCGGCGGGAACCCGGCGCTAAGAGCGCCACGCAGGAGCTTGGTCAGAGAGTGGCCGGGGCAGGCGTCCTCGGCCGCGTCGAGCGCGATGGACGCGATCCCGCCGTCACCGCGCTGATAGGCGTAGAACGCGAGCAGGCACGCGGGCTCAGCACGTTCCGGTGCGGGGCATGACCTGGTGAGCTCGAGCCAGAGCCGTTCGGCCGTCCTGGACCTCGCGTGGGTGGCGAACGCCATGCTCGCGTCCCGCACCTCGGGTACGGCCAAGGCTCTGGCCAGCGCGACGATCTCCGTGTCCGGCAACGGTCCCCTGCGATCCGCGACGGCGTCGATCGCATCGCGGACCCGGTGCAGCTCGGTGCCCGGATCGGGCTCGCCAGAGCTCGTCATGAGCTCGTCGAGCAACGCGGATCGGCGTTCCAGTGCCTCGGGCGGATCCAGCGCGGCGATCGCGGCCATGGCCGCGCGCGACTCGAACGTGACGTTGCCTTCGTGCGCTGACGCGGCGGCGACGGCGGACAGCCCGGGATCCGGAAGTGTTCCGTGACAGTCGATGTCGAGGTAGCAGAGCCACTGCGCGTCCTTCTGGCACGACGACAGCCACACGGCTTCGACGACCTCGACGCCCACACCACCCAGCCTGTTCCTGAGCGCGGTGACCAGCGGTTCGTGCGGCAGTTCCTCGGGCATGTGCTCGCACGGTGGGCACACGACGGCCAGGATCACGTCCGTCGCACCGTGTTCGAGCAGCGGCGCTTCCAGTTGCGCCGCAAGCGTTCCTCTATGTCGCGGACGCGGTAGGTCGACGCGCATGGTCATGCTGATCACGTTGTCCTTCAGCACCAGCACGACGAGTGAGTCGGACGGGTGGAACCCCATCAGGTGCGGGATCGCGGCGTAGAGGTCGCCGGCGCCACGGACTCGGATCGGTTTGGGGAGGGTTGTGGGCATGGGGCTCACTTTGGCGGGTGAGCACGGGGTGGGAGCCGGGGTGCGGGGAAGTTGTGGACAACTCCGCGGTTGTGGACAGGTTGAGATCTTGGAGCGCTCGGGAGCGGGGTTTTGTCGGGGGTGGGTGGTAGGTTGCCGCGCTGCGGTCCCTGGATCAGGACCGCAGCGCGGGCATCACGTCAGATCGTCTGGAACACCGCGCGCCAGCCACCCACGACGGGCAGCTCGACCGACGTGCGGGCGAGGTCCAGCGACAGGCCGGCACCCGGCTTCGGGCGCAGTGTGTAGTCGTAGTCGCTGGAAATCAGCACGAACTCGAGCCGGTGCCCGGCCTGCAGGACGTAGTCGTCCGGCACGATGGGCACGTCGACGTCGTAGAACTTGCCCGGCTTGATCGGCAACGTCTTGTCCGGCCGCTCCCGGTTCTGCGGGTCGGTCGAGCCGCGCGTGATGACGTACGACTTGCCGTCAGGAGCGCGGTCGACGAGCAGCGTCGTCACGTTGGCCGCGGGGCGGTCGAAGGCGATCCGCAGGTGCGCGGTCGTCTTTCCGGACAGCCGCAACGACTTCCGTGTTGGTTCGGTGGCGTAGGACAGCCGGTTGGGCGAGGAAGCCTGGTCGATCAACGACTCCGCCGTCTTGGTCGCGTCGTCGGTCAGCTTCTCCACGCCGTGGCCGGGCCAAATCCCCAGGCCGCCCTTGGCAGATCCACCCGCGGACAACCGCAGCCGCACGCCGGACGTGCCGGGAGCCGGCCAGTCCTTCTCGTCGGCCCACGTCTTGTCCTCGCGCTGGATCGTCGCCTTCGGCTCCTTGTCGATGCCGTTGCGGTGACCCCACAGGTACTGCGTGAACCAGCGGTTCAGCGTGCGCCGCCACTCGACCGAACGCAGCGTGTCGGGGTCCGTGTGACCGGACTGGTGCAGCCAGATCTTGTGCGGTACACCGACCTTCTTCAACGCCGAGTACCACTGTTCGACGTGCGTCATCTTGACGTTCGTGTCGTTCAGCCCGTGCACGGCGAGAACAGCCGCACGGACGTTGCGGACGTCGTTCATGTAGTTCCGCTTGTCCCAGAACCTGGTGTAGTCACCGGTGACGCGGTCCTGGTCCTTCGCGATCTCCGCGATGATCGGCTTGCAGATCTCCCTGTCCGCGCGGGTGTAGACGTACTCCGCGAGCACGTCGGCATCCTCGCCCTGGAACGTGCCGGGCGCGACGACAGCACCATCAGCGCGGTAGTAGTCGTACCAGCTGGAGATCGCGGCGATCGGCACGATGGCTTCCAGACCGCGCACACCCGTGGAGGCGACGGCGTTGGGCAGCGTTCCGTTGTAGGACACGCCCATCATGCCGGTCTTGCCCGTCGACCACGTCGCCTTGATGGCCTCGCCCGTTGCCGTACGCGCCGGCGCACGGCCGTTGAGCCAGTCGACGACGACACGGGCGCCGATCGTCTCGTTGACGTCACCCGTCGTCGGACAACCCGTGGACTTGCCGGTACCGAGCGATTCGGCGTAGACGACGGCGTACCCGCGCGCGATGAAGTAGGCCTCGTAACGACCCGACGTGATCGGGTTCGGGCCGAGGGCGGCGGTGACGCGTTCGTCGGAGGAGGCCTTCAGCAAACGGCCATCGCGCTTGTCAGGCACGTACAGCTCGACATCGACGTTGTGGTTCGCGACGTCGTTGCCGCCGGAGAAGTACGGGCTGACCATGTAGACGACCGGGACCTTGAGGCCGCGTTCGGTGGCGCGCGGCCGGACGACCTCGGTGTAGACCTCGTCGTCCTTGCCGTCGCGGTCGCTGTCGACCGGCGCCCGGACCCAGAGGCTCTCCTTCACCACGTCCTTCGGGTCGAAGACGGGTTGCGCCTCGCCGTCCTTGAACACGGGTCCCTCGGTGGCGTGGGCCGTCGTCGGAAGGAAAGGCAGGACAAGCACCGCTGTCAGCAGTGCGACTCTTCGTGCGCCCCTCACGAGGCACCCCCAATGCAAGGCCAGGTACAGGGATTCGCCCTGCACCCTTCCCGTTGACTGCAAGACATGTCACCCGTCGAACGGCCCTTGACCTGAGAGCATGGGCCGTGCACATTTCCGACTTCGTCCACGCGCTGCCGAAAGCCGAGCTGCACGTCCACCTCGTGGGCGCGGCCTCTCTCGACACGGTCCTCGCACTCGCCCGCAACCACCCCGACG
>JAVXWK010000581.1:0-4168 GCA_032230575.1 Pseudonocardiales bacterium
AGCCCGGCAGGTTGAGATCACGCGGTCGCGAGGACCGGCACAGGAGTGTTGGTCAGCACGGACGCCAGGATCTCACCGGAACGCACCGCGACGTTGGACAGCAGCGACGACGTGATGCCGTGCGAGTGCTCGGTGCCGCCCTGCAGGTAGATGCCGCCGCGCAACGACGACTGCACGCGGTAGTCCCGTCCCACGACGAGACGGCCTTCCTTGTCGCGTGCGCAGGTGTCGTCCAACGAACCGAGCATCGGCGCGGCCTCGTCGTAGCCGGTCGCGAGCAGCACGAGGTCGGTCTCGATCAGCTCCTGCTCACCGGTGACGAGCGACTGGACCACCGCACGCGTGCCGCTCGAAGACTCCTCGACCGCGACGAGCCGGGTCATCTTCATCATCTTCAAGCGTTCCGCGCCAAGGACCTTCTCCTGGTACGCGATCCGGTAGAGCTGCGCGATGAGGTCGACGTCGACGACCGAGTAGTTGGTGTTGCGGTGGTAGTCCATCAACCGCTGCTTCACCGCGTCCGGTGCGTCGTAGTAGTGGTCGACGGCCTCGGGGTCGAAGATGCGGTTCGCGAACGAGCTGTCGTCGGCGGGGGAGTAGCCGTAGCGGGAGAACACCGAGCACACCTCGGCGTTCGGATACTCGCGGTGCAGGTACGCGACAGCTTCCGCGGCGCTCTGCCCGGCGCCGACGACGACGCAGCGCTTCGGGTCTTGGAGCTCGCTGACGCGGTGCAGGAACTGGCTGTTGTGCCACACGCGGTCCGACAGCTCGATGCCGGCCGGCACGGTGGGCCGCAGTCCGGTGGCGAAGATCAGGTTGCGTGCGTGGTACACGTCACCAGTGGCCGTTGTCACCTCGTACAGATCGTCCTGGATCGCTTCCACGCCAACGGCTTCCGTGCCGTACGCGACCAGGTCGTCGACCTGCGCGGCGGCCCACTCGAAGTAGTCGTGGAACTCGACGCGCAGCGGGAACAGGTTCTTGTGGTTCACGAAGTCGATCAGCCGGCCGCGGTCGTCCAGGTAGCAGAGGAACGAGAAACGACTGGTCGGGTTGCGCATCGTGACCAGGTCCTTGAGGAACGACACCTGCATGGTGGCGTCGTCGAGCAGCATGCCCCGATGCCAGCCGAACGCGTCCTGGCGTTCGAGAAACACCGCGGTGACAGGGGTTTCGGCCTGCTCGTTGTGCTCGGTGAGAGCGATGGCGAGCGCCAGGTTCGAGGGGCCGAACCCGATGCCGACGATGTCGTAGATCGGATGCATGAGCACCTAACTTAGGGAAGCCTAAGCTTGCTTTGCAAGCCCTTGGTTAGGTTAGCCTGACCGTATCGCATCTGAGTAGAGGAGGGCACCTTCATGAGGGTCGTCATGTTCGGGTTCCAGACCTGGGGTCATCGCACCCTGCAGGCACTTTTGGCGTCCGAGCACGAGGTCGTCCTGGTGGTGACCCACCCCAAGGGTGAGGGCGCGTACGAGAAGGTGTGGAGCGATTCCGTCGAGGACCTGGCCGTCGAGCACGGCGTCGAGGTCGTCGTCCGCGAACGCCCGGAGGACCAGGAGCTGCTCGACAAGCTCAAGGCCGCCGAGCCGGACGTGATCGTCGCCTGCAACTGGCGCACCTGGATCCCGCCGCAGGTCTTCGCGCTGCCCAAGCACGGCACGTTGAACGTGCACGACTCGCTGCTGCCGAAGTACGCGGGCTTCTCACCGTTGATCTGGGCACTTCTCAACGACGAGAAGGAAGTCGGCGTGACGGCGCACATGATGGACGACACGCTCGACGCCGGCGACATCGTGCTGCAGCGCTCGGTTCCGGTCGGGCCGCGCGACACGACGGCTGTGCTGTTCGAGAAGACGCTGGACCTCTTCGGCCCGATCACGGTCGACGGCCTCGCCGAGATCGCCTCCGGCCGCACGGACTTCACGAAGCAGGACCGTTCGCAGGCCTCGTTCTTCCACAAGCGCGCCGAGGAGGACCTGCGGATCGACTGGACCTGGACCGCCGAGGAGCTCGATCGCCTGGTGCGCGCGCAGTGTGCGCCGTACCCGAGCGCGTTCTGCTTCCACCGCGGGCAGCGCCTGGAGATCATTGAGGCGGAGGTCTCATCCGAGGTCTACGGCGGCACTCCCGGCCGGATCTTCTACCGCGAGGGCGACGGCGTGACGATCGTCGCCGGCGCCGAAGCTCGCCGTGGCCGCAGCAAGGCGTTGCTGGTCAAGAAGGTTCGCACCGCCGACGGCGTCGAGCTCAAGGCGCACGAGTACTTCAAGACGATGGGCGGGTATCTCACCTCGCGGCCCTAACTGTGACATGTCGATCGCGGGTCGGTTGATCGATCCGTGATCGGCATGCTCGATCATTGGCGCATGAATCGCGCGGCGGTGACGTCACTGGTGGTCTTCGTGCTGCTCGTGGCCGTGGGCTGGTACCTGACGAATCTCCAGTCCTCCAAGGACAATCCGCCCACTTCGCCCGTTCCCACTGGTTCCGCGCCGGCGGGGTCTTCCGATCTCGGCGCGTTGAAGATCGCGCCAGAGGGCAAGATGGCCGGTTACAGCCGCGACCGCTTCCCGCACTGGGCCTCGCAGGGAAACTCCTGCGACACCAGGGAGATCGTGCTGCAGCGCCAGGGCGCCGACGTGAAGTCGGACAAGGACTGCAAGGCGGTGTCCGGGACCTGGAACAGCGCCTACGACGGCGTGGTGATCAAGGACGGCGGCGAGGTCGACATCGACCACACCGTGCCGCTGGCCGAGGCCTGGCGCTCCGGCGCGGACAAGTGGACCGACGACGACCGCAAGGCGTTCGCCAACGACCTCGGCGGCATCCAGCTGCTCGCGGTGACCGCGAAGTCCAACCGCTCCAAGGGTGACCAGGACCCGGCGAAGTGGAAGCCGCCGGTGCAGGGCTACTGGTGCGTCTATGCGCAGCACTGGATCGCGGTGAAGATCACCTACAAGCTCACCGTCGACCAGGCCGAGCACGACGCTTTGGCTTCGATGCTCAAAGCGTGCTGATCACTGTCAGCGAGTAGGCGTAGAACCCCGGGATCTCCTCGAACTCGTAGCCGCCGAACTCGGCGCCCGGAATTCGTGTGCAAAGCCGGGCGACGCGAGCACCCCCGATGCCCGCGTCGCCCCGTGGCTCCTAGACCGCGCGCACCGACTCGAACAGCCCGGACAGCTGCCAGTGCGTCACGTACCCCATGGCCTCAGCCGCGATCAGCACGTCCAGCTTCCCCAGGTTCGTCCGCACCGGCATCTGATAAGCCTTGCCCCGCCGCACATCCAGCACCATCGGCGTCGCCCCCGGCAACGTGTCGGAGATCGTGTGCTGCAGGATCCGCAGCCCCACGTTCGCCGCCTCGCGCGTCAGCGGGACCTCCTTGGTGTGCACGAGCACCGCGTACGCCGAGCCGTCCTTCTTGCGCAGCCCCAGATGCGGGCGGACCTTCAAAGTCAGGTCGCCGACGCGATAGGTGGCCCCTTCCACCTGCACGCCGGTGGCCTTGAACGACGCGAGCCACGGCAGGAACCCGTCCGCGATCTCCTCGAACGCCCGCGGCTGGCCGGTGCGGTTGGCGTTGAGAACAGCTTTCTTCAGCTCCAGTTCAGGTTCGGTGGAGTTGACCGCTCGTCGCATGGCGTCGCGGATCGGGTTGTAGAACCCGCACACCTTGGGGTCGTCGGTCAGGTACATCCCCCGCTGTTCCGACACGATGTTGATGCGTCCACGCTGGCCGCTCATGACGTACTCGGTGAACGACAGTGCGGTGACGCTGACGTTGTTGTCCGGCAACGCATTCTCCCCTCGTACCGCGATCTTCACCTGACGTTATCCGAGGGGTCTGACAAAGACGGCGCTGCTCCGAATGGTGTAACGACTACGTAGAGTTGAGCGATGGTCCAAGTAGACGCCACTCAATGTGGTGGCCTGGGCCTCAATCGGTAAGCGGACGGTGACCGACCGGTAACCGATCATGCCGATGACCGTTCGTCTGCCGTTCGGCGATGCTCACGCAACGCTCACCGCACGACAAGCGGAAGTCACCCTCTGTAGAAGATCAACTCAGGAGAATGGGTCCAGCAGGAGGAATTCCGGAGAGGGAGTGAGATGGCGGTCAAGGCGGAGCGTTCACCCGATAGTGCGGGTGACGTGGAGG
>JAVXWK010000598.1:0-15019 GCA_032230575.1 Pseudonocardiales bacterium
GGTCGACCCGTGCTCGAGCACCGGCGAGGTGAGCAGCGTTCGACGGGCCATCCGGGCGAGCACCCCGGACGACCCCGCGCTGAGCACTCCCAGTGCGCACAACGCTTTGACGGCCAGTGCCGCGTGAGGGCTGAGCCGCAGCGCGATCCCCGCGCCCGGCAGCACACCGAGGACGAGCTGTACGCCGGTCATCAGCGCGGTGGCCGGCAACCACGAGTACGGGTCGCTCAACCCGTTGCGCCGCAACCAGGTCAGCAGCGCCCAGGCACACGCGACCGCCGCGGCGGCCGGGATCGCCGACCACCAGACGGGCGTGATCCCGGCCAGCACCACGCAGACCAGGCCTGTCGCCAGGGGTAACACGCCGGCGGAGAGCAGCAGCAACGTCCTCGTGCGGCGCCAGCGGGAAGCCAGCGCGTGCATGACCCGAGGATCGTCGATGTGAGGAATGGCGTGAGGTAGAAGCGTCATCGGCGCGCCCCCGTCTGCTCTCCGCCGTCACGCGCTGTGACGTGCGAGCCGACCAGGCTTCCCGGCGCACCTACGCATCAATATCGCGTAAATGTCCAGGTCGCACAAGCGGTCAGCTCGTCGCCGCCCTCCTGCCGAGCATGACGTCGATCACCAGGAACACCACGAGACTGATGCCGAGCAACGGCACGAACCAGCCCACGACCAGCGCACCGACACCCAAGCCGATCAACGCCGCCGGCGGGACCTTGCGCCACTGGCCACGCGGCGTCGGCCGGCCGAAACCGCGTGTGGGCCTGCGCTTCCACCACATCCGGTAGCCGAGCACGACCAGCGTCACGAGCCCACCGCCGAGCAGCAGCAACAGCAACTGGTTGGGCCACCCGAACAGCACGCCCATGTGCGCGTCGATGCCCCACCTGGTCAGCTTCGCGGCGAGCGGGTAGTCGGCGAACTTCACCGAGCTGACGACGGAGTCGCCGTGCACCGCGACCGAGTCGACCTGCGTCGGCCAGCCACGGCCGATCTCGGTGACCTTCCACGCACCGCCGGGCGTCGTGGGCAGGCCGATCTCCACCGGCTTGGCGTCGATGCCCGCCAGCCGGGCGATGCCGAGCACGTTGTCGACGTCGTCGTGACCACTGGCGGCCGGGGTGGTGGAACCGTGTTCGCTGTGCTCGCCCGCACCGGGCATCTTGAGCTGCGGAGTCGTCCAGCTGAAGGCTTCGCGGAGCTTGGAGACGTTCTCGCCCGCGTACGCGGACCACGTGAGTCCCGTGGCGGACAAGAACAACGCGCCCACGAGCACCCACACGCCGATCAGACCGTGCGTGCGGATGCGCTTGCTGTTGCGTGCCCTGCTGATCCACAGCACGAGACCGCCCAACGCGACGACCCACAGCCACGACGCGGCGAGCTCGCTGTAGAGACGACCGGGTTCGCCGAGCATCAGGTTGCGGTGCAACTGGTCCAGCGTGGTGCGCAACGGCAGCACGCCGCTCGTTCCGTAGACGACGAGATCTCCGGTGACACGTCCGGTACCGGGATCGACGAAAACCGCACGGCGTTCGGACTCGCCGAGTCCCTTCTCCGCGAACAGGACACGGGTCGTGTCACCGGGTTCCGGCGCCGGCCGGACGGCGACCAGAGACCCGCCGGGCGACGTTGCGAGCGCGGCGCCGACCTGGTCGGCGAGCGGGAGTTGTTGCGCGGTAACGGGAACGCGGAGCTGATCGGAGTAGACCCACGACTCGAGCTGCGGAGTGAGGGCGTACAGGACGCCGGTCAGCGCGGCGACCAGGATGAACGGGCCGACGAGCACGCCGGCGTAGAAGTGCAGGCGCAGAAAGAGTCCCCGCCACGCGAACGATGTGCGTGACGGAGCTGATGTGGTGGACATGCGGAGGCTCCAATGGGCGTGAACAGGTGCAGAGCCGCCGGAAAGCGGCCCTGTGAAGGGGTTTTCAGACCTGTTCAGCCGGAGGACCGCGCCACGACAGCACGTCCAGGAAGACGACCACCGCGGGAGTGATGCGCGGGGTGGCCACGACGAGCGGTGCCGTGGCGGGCAGGGGAGTGAGCCTGCGGGGGAGCACCGACGCGACGGCGCGGGCGAGCGCGAGCACCGTGCGTTCGGCAACGGCGAGGATCGCAACGGTCAGCACGGTGGCCACGACGTGCGCGGCGACCATGCGGGACGGGTCGTCGTGCTCGTGCCTGGAAGCCGCGAGCGACATCATGAAGTGCATCGCCAGCTGGCCGCCGCCGATCAGCACGAGCATCCGGCCCGGCGTCAGCTCACGGCGCGCGAAGCCCGCACACGCCCACGTGAGCAGGGCGACGAGCGAGAACACCAGGCCCGCGTCGGGCAAGTGGCCGTCGGCGCTCGAGTGCGCGAGAACGGCGAGCGCCCCGGTGACAACGCCCACAGCCGCACAGCGCGCACGGCGCAACGGGGCTGATGGCAGGGTCACGCGCGGAGCTTAACCGCCGGTTGGGGCAAAACCACACCCACGGAATAACCCTGTGGACGGTTCATCGCGGTGACCCGGAAAATGAGCGTTGTGATCTCCTACACCACCGACATCGGCTCGCTCACCGAGTCGCACTTGGCCGGCTTCTTCGTCGGGTGGCCGTCGCCGCCGTCTCCCGCACAGCATCTCGCCGTGCTCCGCGGAAGCTACCGAGTGGTGATCGCGCTGGAGGAGGGCCGCGTCGTCGGGTTCGTGAACATGATCAGCGACGGCGTGCTGACGGCGTTCATCCCGTGGCTCGAGGTGCTGCCGTCGTTCCAGGGCCAGGGGATCGGCACCGAGCTGATGCGCCGGGTCGTGGCCGAAGCCTCGCACCTCTACTCGATCGACCTCACGTGCGACGAGTCGTTGCGGCCGTACTACGAACGCCTCGGCATGGCCGCGCTGACCGGAATGGGACTGCGCAACCGCGACGCGTTCGGGTAACCCGCCTTCAGATCCCTTCCAGGTCCAGGGTCTGCTGATGCGGGCCACCCGTGAACGAGCTCGTCAGCAGCCCCGCGCTACGGCACCTCCCGCACGTGACCGGTGAGGTCGTCGCCTTGAACCGGGTGAAGTCCCAGCTGCCCGTCCCGACGTGGCAGCCAGGCCCCGGCACCTCCAGCCCGAGCCACCCCTGCAACCGCACGGCGTGCACCACGTCGGACCCGTCGAGGTATCCGTTGAGCCGCCCCGCGAACCGGTTCCGCGCCTCTTCCGCGGGCGCGCTGAGAGCCTCCTGCAACACCGAAATGCCGTTCATGCACCCGATTCAACCTCACGTGGGCGCATCGAGCCGCGCACCACGCCGCTCCAGAACCGTGAGGCAACGCGCACACCACCGCACGTTGTCCCGCTCGAACGACAAGCCGCGCAACAGGGTCAGGTACGGCCCGACCCGTTCCGCCTCACCGAGGAACTCCTCCTCGGTGCGCTCACCCAGCAGTTTGGCCTTGAGACGCTCGTACCGGGCGATCTTGGCCTCGGCCCACTGCTTGCGTTCCCGCAGCGACGCCTTGACCGCTTCCGCGTTGGAGTCCGCCGCCATCACCGCGACCAGCAGCTCGTCGCGGATCGCGGTCGGCTTGTGCTGGGCTTCCGTGAACTCGGCCAGGGCTTCCAGTCCCTTGCCCGTGAGTGAGAACAGCCGCTTGTTCGGCCTGCGCTCCTGCTCGACCGTGCGGGCCTCCACCAGCCCGTCGGCCTCCATCCGATCCAACTCGCGGTAGAGCTGCTGCGGCGTGCACATCCAGAAGTTCGCCACCGAGGCGTCGAACGCCTTGGCCAGGTCGTAGCCGGACGCCTCCCCGTCGAGCAGGGTGGCCATCACGGCGTTGCGCAGCGACATACCAGCAGGTTACGGTGCCTCGACCTAGTCAACAAGTTTAGTAGGTGGCCGTGAACGCATTCCGCAAGGCAGTAGAAGCACGCGACACCGAGGCCATGGCCGCCTGCCTGGCCGGCACCGTGGTGTTCACCAGCCCGGTCGCCTTCGCCCCGTACCCCGGCAAGCCCCTGACCGCCGCGATCCTGCGCGGTGTCATGCGCGTCTTCGAGAACTTCCGCTACGAGCGCGAGATCATCGACGGCTCCAACCACGCGCTGGTGTTCCGCGCCGAGGTGGGCGGCAAGGAGATCCAGGGCTGCGACTTCCTGCACCTCGACGCGGACGGCCTGATCGACGAGTTCACCGTGATGGTGCGCCCGCTGTCCGGCGCGCAGGCCCTGTCGGAGGCGATGGCGAAGCAGTTCGACCAGATCAAGGCCGAGGCGCTAGAAGCGTTCAACTCCTAGAGCGGCCAGCACCAGGTCGAGGTTGGACAACCCCTGCAGGTTGCGGCCGGTCTGCCCCTTCAGCTCCACGATCGCGACGTTGCGCTGGTCGTCGGCGGACATCTTCTTGAGGTCGGCGTCGGTGCGCAGCCCGTTCTCCCGCAGGAACACCATGACCGCACCCACGCCCGCCAGCTCGGCGTCGTTGCAGGCCTGGTAGTTGGTCTGGTTGCTCAGCGACGTCATCACGACGATCAACGTGTTGCGCATGTCGTCGTGGGACATGGTGTTCAGCTGGTGCTGAGTCCGGAAACGCCCGGCCAGCAACACACCGCGGACGTAGAACGGGGCTGTGCCGACTCCGTGCCGCGCGAGGTCGCTGCCCAGGCCGATCTGGACCAGCTGCAGGTTCGTGAACCCCTGCAGCTCACGGCCGAGCCCGGTCTGCGCGCCGAGTTCGACGATGAGAACGTTGCGCATGTCGTCGGCGGTCATGGTCTTCAGTGCGGCGTCGTCGCGGAGTCCGTTGCGGCGCAAGAAGACCAGCACCGCGCCAATGCCGGCGAGCGTTTCGCTGTCGTAGCGCTGGTAGTCGTCCTGACGAGTACGGGCGGTCAGCTCGACGATCAAGATGTTGCGCATGTCCTCGGGCAGCATGAGGTTCAGCTGGTGCTGCGTGCGGAACCCGCCCGCGAGCAGCACGCCGCGGATCGGGAACGACACCACCGAGCCGGCACGCACCTCGACGTCGACGTGCTCGCTGCCCACGCCGGTGATCCGCAACGCGAAGTCGCCGGCGGCGAACGGCCAGTCGCCCACCAGGAGCTGCATCGCGCCCTCGTACCGGACCCAGCCGTCGCCGGCTGTGGAGTGCACGACGAGGGCGTCGCTGGAGACCGCCTGGTCGTAGCCGCGTTGCCGGCGATGCTCCACGAAGAACGTCCGTCCCTTGCGCGGAAACGAGATCAGCACGGGCTTGCCCGGTCCTGCGGCCATGTAGTTGAGCGCGTACAGCCGCACCGTCGCCGGCAGGTCGCGGAGGTGCACGACGGACGGGCTGTCGCGGAACGCCGGCTCCCGGTGGAGCTGTGCCGCGGCCAGCATCGGCCCGATGATCCGGTTCGCGGGCCGGCCGTCGAACGGCGCCTGCGGGTTCGGTCCGCCGTCGGGCAGCTTCGCGCTGGTGCGGCGGAGGAAGCTCGGTGAGGCGCCCGAGCCGTACGTGCGAGCGCTCATGATCGAGTATTTCGACCCGTACTTGGTCACGCCGTCGGGGGCGAGCTCGTGAGCGAAGCCGTAACTGTGCCCGAGCTCGTGCACCGCCGCGTCGAACGGCGTGGTGGCGTCGACCACCGACACCTTGATCGTCCGCTCACCACCGTCGGCGGACGGCACGGACACGTCGTAGCCGCCCCACCAGCCGGTCGGCTGGGCGAGCCAGATCAGCAGGACGTCCACGAACGCGAAGTCGACCTGCACCGCGGTCTTCACCACGAGCTTGTGCAGGTCGTCCCGCTTGGCCTCGGTGGACACCGGGCGCGGATCCGCGATCACGATCGGGTCGAACACCTGGCTGCTCACGTCGAAGTGCCCGCGCGAGGACCGCCACCAGAAGTCGCCCACGCTGTAGTCGATGCCGGGGCGCATCCAGTTCTCGAACTGCTCACGTGTCCAGACGCTGTCGGTGTCCGCGAACTTCACCGGGACGACTGCGATCATGGTCGGCTCCTCTGTGCCCGCCTCAAGTGGACACAGAGGAACTCGGCCGTCGCCGAAGAACGTTACGCGGCAACCTCGTACACGCTCACGTGCCGCCTGCTGTCGGCCGTGAACGGCTCGGCGTTCCAGCCGCCCCACCGGTCGCGCAGCCGCAGGCCCGCGATGCGCGCCATCAGGTCGAACTCGGCCGGGTAGGTGAGCCGCTGCCGGATCGGGCCGAACCGGATGCCGTCGGCGCTGATCTCCACGTGGTTCTCGTCGAGCATCTGGGTGACCGGGTCGTAGCGGTTGACGTCGAACCCGACCCGGTCGATCTCCAGGGTCTCCACGTCGATGAACTGGTGGCGTGGCCGCGCGGCCCAGCCCGGCAGGCCGGACTCGATCACGAACACGCCGCCGGGCGCGAGGTGGCGTGCCGCGTTCTCGAAGCAGCGCACCTGGTCGTCCTGGGTGAGCAGGTTGCAGATCGTGTTGTAGACCAGGTACACGAGGTCGTACGTGCGGTCGGTGCCCGCGCGGGACATGTCGCCGATCGTCACGTCGATGTCGCCGCCGCCGGGTTTCTCCCGCATGCGCGCCACCATGTCCGGCGACAGCTCGATGCCGTCCACCGCGACACCGGCTTCCGTCAGAGGCAACGCGATGCGGCCGGTACCGATCGCGAACTCCAGCGCCGACTTGCCGAACCCGGCGAGGAACCGGACGGTGTCGGCCTCGTCGCCGCGGGGCGAGTTGTCGTAGGTGCGGGCGGTTTCAGGACCGAAGCTCGGGTTGAATCCCTTCACGACGCCCACGCTAACGCCGGTGGCTACCGAGTTTTCTCCACGTCCCAAGTGATCGGCAGGTGCTTCACGCCGAAGATCGTCGACGTTGTGCGCACGCGCACGTCCTCCGGCGGCACCGCGAGCCGGATGCCGGGCAGTCTGCGCAGGAGTTCGCGGAAGCTCACGGACATCTCGATGCGCGCCAGTTCGTTGCCCAGGCACTGGTGCACGCCGTGGCCGAACGACAGGTGCCTGCTGCGCGGGCGGTCGATGCGGAACTCCTCCGGCCGCGGGCACTCGGCCGGGTCGCGGTTGGTGGCGATCACCGAGCACATCACCGTGTCGCCCTCGTTGATCGTCACGTCGCCGATCCGCACGTCCTCCAACGCATAGCGCACGATCCCGGTGTCGACAATGGACAGATACCGCAGCATCTCCTCGACCGCGGTCTCCATCAGCTCGCCGGGGTTGTCGCGCAACGCTTTCAGCTGCGAGGGGTGGTCGAGCAACGCGAGCACGCCCAGGCCCAGCATGTTCGTCGTCGTCTCGTGCCCGGCGATCAGCAGCAGGTTCGCCAGGCCCACCATCTCGTCGTCGGACATGTCGCTGGTGTGCGCCAGCTCGGACAGCAGGTCGTCCTCGCGGTGGGCGCGTTTCTGCTGCACCAGGCCCCACATGTAGCGGTGCATGCGGGTGCCGACCTCGATCAGGCCCTCCAGGCCGGTCGCCATGTCCAGCAGCTCGATCGTGTCGTCCTGGAAGTGCCCGCGATCCTCGACCGGTACGCCGAGCAACTCGCAGATCACCAGTGACGGCACCGGAAGTGCGAAGTCGCGGATCAGGTCCGACGGCGGTCCCTCGGCGATCATCGCGTCGATCCGGCTCTTGACGATCTCCTCGATCTGCTCGGTGAGCGCCCGCATCCGGCGCATCGTGAACTGCCGCGCGAGCAGCCTGCGGTACCGGGTGTGCTCGGGCGGGTCGGTCGTGATGAACGACCCGGCCCGGCTCTCGGCGCCGGCGAACTTGTCGCGCATCGCCGGGTCGAGCTTGTCCCGCAAGCGCTTGACCTTGAACCGGTCCGCGCTCATCCGCGGATCGGACAGCAGGGCGCGGGCGGCGTCCTGGCCCGTGACGAGCCACAGCGGTTCGTCGTGGTGCTCGATCTGGTGGATCGGGCCGTCCTCGCTGAGCCTGGCCAGTCGTGGCGCCGGGTCGAACGTGCTCGCGCGCTCCATGAGGTCGGCCGGCAACACGGGTCTCATCGCGTCGAGCGCGGCGTCCGGTTTCGAGGCAGTCGTCATCGCGTCCTCTTCGGTCGAATGTTCGGTCGTCGGCAATGCGGGGGATGTGCGAGTTCTAAGCCGCGGGAAACTGGGGAAAGAACTGGACTTCTCCGCGTTCCGGAAAGCCCAGAACTGGTTCGTGCCCAACCGATTTCGCTCGAATTGCGATCTGACCTGCGGCAACCTGGGTGGCAGGAGAATGACTTCTTCTGTCATCGGGAATGTCCGGGACAAAAGACTGCCCTATTTGCCGCCTGTCTCCATTGATATTCCGAATCGCTCGTGGCGACAAACGGCGGTATGGCCCGCGTGCGGTCGGCCTACGACCTGAGTTCACAATTCGGAGAGCGCTCGCAGCAACGTCAGGTCGTGGAGATCGCGTTCACGCGGCTCGTAGCCCTGGTGGAAGTGCAGCTGTTGCTTCGCGGAAAGGCACGGCACGGCGGTGCCGAGGATCGTGCCGGTGACGAAGCACTCCGCCGGGTAGCGAAACGGTTCGGCCGTCAGCGACGACTGCTCGGCGCTGCCGTCGGGGGAGAAGCGGAGCGGGTGCAGATCGATCTCGCGGCCTCCCGCGTCGGTGAGCACGAAGCGCACCGGCCGCCACGAGAGCGTCTCGGCGAACCCCAGCGCGGCCAGGGCTTGGAGCACCGCGGGTTCCTGGTCCTCGCGGTGCATCAGGTCGAGGTCGTCGTGAGCCCGGGTCTGCCTGCCCACCAGCGCGTCGACGCCCCAGCCGCCGCCGATCCACATGTCGTTGCCGTTCAACGCGGCCAGGATCTCCAGCACGTCCTCAGCGATCACCCGCCAAGGCAATCACCGGAACCGGAACGGGTCCAGCACATTTGGCCGCCGCCCGCTCACGAAGTACTCCGCGAGCGCCTTCCCGGTCGCCGGCCCCGGCGTCACCCCGAGCATCCCGTGCCCGACGTGCTGGACTCGTGAGCAACCGCGGCCCGGTGGCGCCGTGCTTCTGCTACGTTCGAAGCCGTGCCGGACTTCAAGCTGCCGCTCTACGGCGCTGACACCGAACGCGGCGACCTCGCTCCCTGAGTTGCCCCGTTCTTCCCGACACCCTTCACCTTTCACTCCCAGGGAGCTTTGCCATGCGCTCGTTCATCCACGCCCTGCCCAAAGTGGAGCTGCACCTGCACCTCGTCGGCTCGGCCGGCATCGACACCGTGCTGGAGCTGGCCCGCCGCCACCCCGAAGCGGGCGTGCCCACCGACCGCGCCGAACTGGAGCGCTTCTACACGTTCCGCGACTTCGACCACTTCCTGAAGGTCTACTGGGCCGTCCAGTCGATGCTGAAGGGCCGCGCCGACATCCACACGCTCGTCGCCGGCCTGGCCCGTGACCTGGTGGCGCAGAACGTCCGGTACGCCGAGGTGACCGTGACGCCGTACAACCACGTGCTCGACGGCATGTCCGCGGACGAGGTGTTCGCCGGGCTCGCTTCGGGCCGTGCGGAGGCTTCGGCGTTGGGCGTCGAACTCGCCTGGTGCTTCGACATCCCGGGTGAGAAGGGCCTTGTCGGAGCGCGGGAGACCCTGGCGTTCGCGCTGACTTCGCGCCCAGACGGCCTGGTCTCCTTCGGTCTCGCCGGGCCCGAGGCAGGCGTCGGCCGTGCCCAGTTCGCGCCTTTCTTCGACGCGGCAAGGGAAGCGGGCCTGCACAGCGTTCCGCACGCGGGGGAGACCACCGGACCGGAGACGATCTGGTCGGCGTTGCGCGACCTGAAGGCCGAGCGGATCGGGCACGGCACCAGCTGCGTCCAGGATCCGGCTTTGGTGGAACACCTTGCGCTGAAAGGGATTCCGCTGGAGGTGTGTCCGACCTCGAACGTCCGCACGCAGCAGGTCGCGTCGATTGCGGAGCACCCGGTGCGGCAGATGCTCGACGCCGGGATCGTGGTCACGCTGAACACCGACGACCCGCCGTTCTTCGGTGCCACGCTGGAAGGCGAGTACCTGGCGGTGGCCTCGACGCTCGAGCTGAGCCACGCGGAGGTCGCGCGGCTGGCCGAGAACGCGGTGCTGGCCTCGTTCCTGCCCAACGCGCGCAAGACTTCGCTGCTGGAGGAGATCGCTTCAGTGCCGGCCGCGGTGTGAACCCCGAAAGATCTCGTCCGCGGCCTTGACCGTGACGGTGCCGCCGGGGTGCACGGCGTTGCTGAGGATCCTGTTGTGCCGGGCGATGATCTGCTCGGCGGTGAGCCCGGCCGCAGGATCCGCCACTGTCGAATGTCCGTCCTCGACCAGGATCACGTCGAACCCGCGGCTCACCGCTGCCCGCACTGTCGCGTCGACGCAGTAGTCGGTGCCGACTCCGGTCAGGACGACGGTGTCCGCTTCGCTCAGAGCTTCGGCGAGATCGCTTCGGTAGAAGCCGTCGGTCGCGGTCTTCCGGATCACCGTGTCCGCGGGCTGCAACCTGAGGCGCTGGGCGAGCCGAGTGCCCGGCGCCTCAGGCTCGAACATCGGGCCGCCGACCTGCTGCAGCGCGATGACCTTCACGCCGTTCGCGCGCGCCCGGTCCGCGAGGTCCGCGATCCGGTCCGCCAGCTCAGGCCCTTTCCACACGACCGGGATCAGCACCTCTTGCATGTCCACGACCACCAACGCCGTCCGCATGCCTCTCAAGCTAGCGCTTTCCCCGTTTCGCGGCGCTCTCCGTTCCGGTTCGGGCAGTATGGCGTCCGGAACAACATCGACATTGGGGGTTCGATGAAGAGAACCGTTGTTGTCCTCACGGCTGTTCTGGCCGCTTTGGGGATCGCTCCGGCCGCCAACGCCGCCCGCCCGGCTTCCCTTGTGGTGCTGGGCGACTCCTACGCGTCCGGCACCGGAGCCGGCGCGTATCAGGACGGCACCGCCGGCAACTGCTGGCGCAGCAACAACTCCTACGGCGAACAGGTGGCCGCCCGCCTGCGCGCCCAGGGCAGGCTCACGTCGTTCACGAACGTCAGCTGCAGCGGCGCCGCCACCGCCGACCTGTCGCAGCCGTTCAAAGATCGCCCTGCCCAGCTGGGTTCGTTGAAGCGCGACACCAACCTGGTGCTCCTCACCATTGGCACCAACGACATCGACTACGCGGCGTACGGCGGCACCTGCATCCAGGCCGACTGCACCGGTGCACCGACCGAGGCGATCCTGGCCAAGCTGCCTCAGATGGGCCGTAACGTCACCACGTTGCTGACCGAGGTGCACAAGCGCAGCCCGTACGCGCGTGTGATCGTGGTCGGCTACGGCCGTCAGGTGTCCACTTCGGACAACCCGCCCGACGCGGCGCTCGACCCGATCTGCGGCGACGGAATCCTGACGGTCGAGGAACGCCGTGAGGGCAACAAGGTCGCCGACGGCCTCGACGCCACGCTGAAGTCGGCGGTGACCGCAGCCGCGCGCCGAGGCATCTCCGTGACGTTCGCCAGCCCGTTCGCCTACCCGGACAGGTTCGCCGGCCACGCCCTCTGCGAGGCGGGCACGCCGTTCCTGCGCGGGTTCGACGCGCTGGCGCCCGGCCAGGAGGGTCCGGAAGCGGTGTTCCACCCGAACCAGCAGGGTCAGGCCGCTCTGGCCACGCTCGTCCGGGTCTGAGCTCGGAGCGGAACGCTCTACAGAGGATCGAGGTAGAGCGTTCCGCCTGCCCGCAGCACCATCTTCGTCAGCACGTCGTTGGCTTCCAGCATCGCCTGCGCTGCTTCTCGGCTGAGCGCGTACCTCAGCGCGGCGACGAGAAACACGACCTCTCCGGCGGGCAGCTCGAGCGCGCCGATCCGTTCCGGCCGCAAGGGATAGGCGAGGACCAGCCCGAAGTCGCTGTACAGGTCCTTCCCCTCGGTCTCCAGGTGCTCCAGCACATTCTCGACCGCGTGATCAGGCGCGAACAGGTTGCACCACGGATGCGGCGACTCCCAGAGCCCGGCTTCCCTGAGCAGCGGTTCGCCTGCGGCGAGCCGGTTCACGAAGTCCCAGTAGCTGACGACCTGCGTGTCGGCGTCGTCGAACTCGAGGCCGTCGAGGCTCGCACCCGCATAGCTGACGGCTTCGAGCTCGCGGACCCGCCGCCCGTCGCGGATCTTGAGCTGGCCCTCCAGGTAGTCGAACGACCCGGCCGTGACGAGCACGCGCTGGTCCGCCACGAGTCGCGCGACGGAGCTGTAGTGCAGCCGGTGCCACTGCACGGTTTCGGGCGCGGGCACCAACCTCAGCGTGGCTCGCACGATGATCCCGTTGCGCCCGCGCCCGGCCAGCACGGGGTGGGCGGGGCCGCAGGTGACGAGCTCTCCGGACGGGGTGAGGACGTCGAGCGCGAGCACGTTGTCGGTCTGCGCGCCGAAGTGCTGGCTCGCACCGCCCAGGCCGCCGACCGAGAGCGTGCCGCCGACGGTGAGTTCCAGGTAGTCGGTGAGCACGGGCGGTGTCAGGCCGCGGGGGAGTGTGGCGCGCAGCACGTCGCTCCACTTCGCCCCCGCGTCTACGACCACGTGGTCGGAGCGGATCTCGTGGATCGTGTCGAGGCCGGTCATGTCGACCACCACACCGTTCGGCGCCTGCGCCTGGCCGTCGAGCGAGTGCCCGGCGCCGCGCGGCACGACCAGCGCATTCTCCCGGAGCACCGCGCTGATCTCGGCGATGTCGGACGGGCGTAGCACCGCGGCGGGGTGATGGTGGACCAGGCCGCCGTAGTCGTGGGCGGCCCGGCACAGGGTGGCCTCGTCGGTGTGGAGCATGAACCCACCGTGCCAGAGGAATGATCCGTACTGCCGATGGACACCGCCGCGCAGGGCGAGGATCGTGCAGCTTGTGGAGCAGCTCGTCGAAGTGACGGACTTGGACGCGGCACACGAGGTCTTCAACGCGGCGTACACCCGGATACGCATTGATGGTGGGCGAGATCGGTCGCGGATGAGGATGACCTCGCGAATGCTCGGTCGTGTCCGGTTCGACCGGATCGGCGGCCACATCGGGCTCGAGGCGACTGGGGAGCCGCTGGGCAACTACGTGTTCGGGTATCTGGAGTCCGGATGGATTCGGCACAGTTCGGACGGTGAGGACAGGTTGTCGCGGTCCGGCGACGTGTTCCTCAGCGCGCCGCCCGACCGGCCGTTCGGGGCGGCGATCGACGATCCCGAGGTGTCGATGGTCGTGCTGAGCCAGGCGGTGCTCGACGAGGTCGCTGACGAGGTGAGCTTCGCCGGCTGCCGTCCTCTCTCGCCCGAGGCCGCTGCTGCGTGGAGGTCCACATGCGTTCACCTGCGCGACGAGGTGTTACCGGTGTTCGGGAACTCACCGCTTGTGGTGGCCAACGCGACACGTCTGCTCGTGGCCACGACATTGGCGGTATTTCCCACCAACGCGCTCCACGAGTCCGTTGCGGATCGGCGTGATGCGCATCCTCTGACCGTGCGGCGAGCGGTTGCGTACATCGAGAACAACGCCGCCGACGACATCACTGCTGCAGACATCGCGCAGGCCGCACGAGTGTCCATCCGCGCGATACAGCTCGCGTTCCGCCGTCACATGGACATGACGCCGATGGCGTACCTCCGGCGCGTGCGCCTCTCATGTGCGGATGCCGACCTGCGCGCCGCGAACGGCTCCGTCACGGACATCGCCGCCCGGTGGGGTTACGCCCGTCCGAGTGTCTTCGCCGCTCACTACCGCGTCGCCTACGGGGTGTCGCCTTCGAAGACCCTGCGGTCAGGCTGAGGAAGCTTCGCTTTCGGGGCTGTGCCTTCGTTTCCCCTGCTATCGGTTCGGGTTCCGGTGCGGTGGAGTGAAGTCCCGTTCTCCGATGTGAGGTCCGATGACCGTCTGCGAGACCAGCCCGTTCGCCGTGCGGACGAAGCGCACGGGCACCCAGTTCGTGGCCACCTGCCGCGGCGAGATGGACGTGACGACGTGCGACCTGTTCTTCGCCGCCGTCCTGCCCGGCATCACCGACACCGCCACCAGCCGCGTGTCGGTCGACCTGGCCGAAGTGACGTTCCTGTCCGCGAGCGGCCTGCGCAGCCTGCTGCTCCTGCTGTGCGCCGCGCACTACAACGGCAAGTCGTTCGATCTCCACCGCACCCAGCCCCAGGTCCGCCGCGTGCTGGACCTGTTCGGCTTCACCACGTTCAAAGCGGGCCTTGTGTGGGACGCGACCATGTCGCCGACGAGCCGCCATCACTAGCTTGACCAGCTATGTTGCTCCCGCTGGTACTAGTACTCGCGCTGACCCCGCCGACGGCCGCGGTGCACGTTCCGGGCGCCGAACATCAGCGACTGGCCCGCCTGTCCGACCTCACCACCACGGGTCTGGTCGCCACCGGCCACACCGACCCGGCCGACTGGGCGGGCCTGACGAGCGCCACCCTGCCCGTGCCCGCCGCCGTCCCGGGCATCCAGATCGACGGCTACTTCCCGGACACGTCGTCCACCAACACCAACAACGGCTGGGCACACGACTCCCAGTTCGTGCTGCGCCTGCCCGACCGCTGGAACGGCGGCCTCGTCGTCACCGGCGCCCCTGGCGTGCGCGAGCAGTACGCCAACGACCGCGCCATCTCGGACTGGGTCCTCTCCCGCGGCTACGCCTTCGCCTCCACCGACAAGGGCAACACCGGCGCCCAGTTCTATCGCGACGGCCGTGCGATGGAGGAGTGGAACCGCCGCTTCACCGAGCTCACCGTCGCCGCTCGCGCCGCTGTTTCCCGTCGTTACGGCCACTTTCCGCGCCGAACCATCGCCACCGGCATCTCCAACGGCGGCTACCTGGTCCGCTGGCAACTGGAGAACCGCGCCTACCTCTACGACGGTGGCGTCGACTGGGAAGGGACACTGTGGACGGTCGACGGCCCCGGCCTGCTGACCTTCCTGCCTCCCGTCCTGCGTTCGTATCCTGGCTATGTCGCAGGTAGTTCCGACGCGCATGACGCGATCGTCGCGGCAGGTTTTCCCGCTGGCACGGAATTCTTGTGGGACTACCACTACCGGTACTACTGGGACCT
>JAVXWK010000615.1:0-2802 GCA_032230575.1 Pseudonocardiales bacterium
CTCACCAAGGAGAGGTTCAACGAGATCATCACGACGCGGCTGAACGAGGCCAAGCAGTCGTGGCAGCAGCAGGCCGACCAGGCGCAGACCGAACGCAACAAGGCCCTCGCTGCCGCGCTCGGCATCACCGACCCCAACGCCACGCCGGACCCTGCCGAACTGCTCAAGCAGGCCCAAGCGCAGGCGACCGCCGCACAGGGCCGCGCCGACCTCGCCGACACGCGTGCACTCGCGCTCGCCGCCGGCGTGAAGCCCGAGCGCATCGACTTGTTCACCCGCCTCATCGACGTCGGCGGCGTGCTCAAGGACGTCAACCGCGGTGACGCCAACGCTGTGGCCGCAGCGCTCAAGTCCGCTGTGGACACGGCGCTCACGACCGCGCCCGAGTTCAAGGGCACCGCGCTGCCCCCATCGTCCGGCGGGGACGGCCAGGGCGGGACGACCGCGACCCTCGACGAGCGGATCGCCGCAGCGCAGGCAGCTGGCGACCTCGCCCTCTCGATCTCCCTCAAGCGGCAGAAGCAGCGCGAGCGCAACGGCGGGTAACACGCACCTCGCACCGTGGTGCCCAACCGCAGGTAACCCGCCCGGCTGACTGCACCGGGCACCACGGAGGTTCTCCGCTCGAACTCCGCGAGCAGCCAACACTGCACGAGGAGAAAACCGATGACCGGCATCACCGGCATGGGCGACACGTTCGACCTGCCCAACTACCACGGCGAACTGTTCGCCCTGTCCCCGGCGGACACCCCGCTGCTGTCCGCGCTCGGCGGCCTCACCGGCGGCGAGCACGTCCTCGCCAAGGAGTTCGAGTGGCAGGGCTACGACCTGCGCACGCCGGGCCAGAACGTCGCCCTCGAAGGTGCGGCGGCCCCGACCGCGCAGGCGCGCGTCCGCCAGAACTTCAGCAACGTCCTCCAGATCGTGCAGTCGAAGGTTTCGACCTCCTACACGAAGCAGGCGGCCGTCGGCCACTTCGCGGCCAACGCCGCGCCCATCAACGGCGCGAACCCGGTCACCGACGAGCACGACTGGCAGCTCACGCAGGAGATCAAGCAGATCGCCCGCGACGTCAACTGGACGTTCATCAACGGCCAGTACTCCAAGCCTGTCGACAACTCCGCGCCGCGCATGACGCGTGGCCTGATGCAGTCCATCAGCGCGGCGAACACGGTCGACAAGGGCACCAACGTCGCCACCGGTGCGTCCTCGGCGACCACGTCCATCACGCCGGTGGCCGCGCACTCGCTGGCCGTAAACGACGTCGTGTTCTTCACGAAGACCGGCGACGCGACGAACATCAGGACCGGCACCCCGTACTGGGTGAAGACGGTGTCCACCACGGTGTCGTTCACCGTCGCGGCGACCAAGGGCGGCACCGCACTCACCCTGGGCACCTCGACGGCGAACATCGACTACCACTCGGCGGGCACCACGGCGCCGACCGTGGGCGACATCAACGAGTTCACGCAGCGCGTGTTCGACGGCGGCGGCTTGACCGACGGCCTCGGCACATTCCTGTGCAACTCGTCGCAGAAGGTGAACCTCACCAAGGCGTACCTCGACGCATACGGCAAGGCCCGCCTGATCACCAACGGCGAAAAGGTCGGCGGCGTCTCGGTGGACCAGATCATCACCGACTTCGGCACGCTCAACATCATGCTGGAGCGGGCAATGCCGCAGGACGCGATCGCCCTCACGTCGCTGTCCGAGCTCAAGCCGAAGTTCCTCCTGATCCCCGGCAAGGGCTCGTTCTTCGAAGAGGAGCTCGCCAAGGTCGGCGCGTCGTACGACACGCAGCTGTACGGCGAGATCGGCCTCCAGACCGGCTCCCCCATCACGCACGGCGTGATGCGCGGCCTGCCGTTCCTGGGGCAGTGACCGATGCCGACCTACGAGAATGAGCGTGAGGGGCGCCGGATGACCGTGTCCGGCGCCGCCGCCGAGGCCCAGTACGACGCTGACCCGTCGTGGCGGCTGGTTGCCGAGGAGAAGCCGCCCACTCCGAAACAGCGGATCCAGCAGGACGCCGCCGCTCTCGGGCTTTCGGGGGACGGCACAGTCGACGAGATCACCGCTCGCATCGACGTGCACGTCGCCGACCTGCTGAAGCAGGCAGGCGAGCTGGGAATCGACGCGAACGAGTTGACCGCGGTCGATCTGGCGGCGGCGATCGAGGCGAAGCTCGCCGAGTAAGACGTGGTGCCTGGTCCGCGGCGGTCGCACGTCTGCGGGGAAGGTGGGCCCTCGGGCCAGGCATCACCCCTTGTCACAGCCATCTGGGAGGATCGGCCTCATGCCGTGGTTAGGGCACGCAGCTGACGCGCCGGACACCCACAAGATGTGGGCGGATCCGGGCTCGAAGCACGAGGCCGCGTTGCGCGCGTCGGGCTGGCGGTACGAGGTGCCCGCGCCCGGCTCCGTCGAGCCTGATGAACCGCCGGCCACAGTGCCCACGGTCGAACCGCCGGTCGTTGAGGTCGCAGCCCCGGAACCGATGTTGGTCAAGCCGAAGGGGCAGGGCCGTGCCGCAGTGGGTCGCTAACCTCAACGTCGGCCAGGTCGCCGCCTACGTGGTCGGCGTGCTGTTCGTCCTGGGCGTGATCGTCAAGGTGTGGAAGACCTTCCGCCCGATGTTTGTCGGGGTTCGTGAGTTCCTGGAGGACTGGCGCGGCGAACCTGGCCGTGACGGCGTGCCTGGCCGTGATGGCGTGATGAAGCGGCTTGCGACGATCGAGGATGACGGCGCGGCAACGAAGAAGCGTGTCGCGGACATCGAGCACGAGTTGCACCCGAACAGCG
>JAVXWK010000643.1:0-5349 GCA_032230575.1 Pseudonocardiales bacterium
AAGCGGCTCATACCGGTGGTTCCTCCTTGAACACGAAGGGAGGCGGGAAGGGGCGGCCGTAGACGAAGAGGTTGCGCGCCATCCGCCAGCAGATGCCGAAGAGAAGGCGGATCACGGCTGCGTGGCCGTTGGTGTGGAAGCGTTTTCGGGCTGGCTGCACTTGGCGCAGGTGTGGGAGGGGCACTGGTTCTGTGGTGCGGCTGGGACTTTCGCCGGCGAGCTGGAGCCGGCGCGTTCAATCACGCGGAGGATCGCGGTGCGGCGGAGGCAGTTGGGGCATGGCTGCGTCATGGGCGCAGCTCCTTCAGCACCAGGCGGGCCGCGGTTGCCAGTGGGCCCTTGGGGTTGCGGGGGAAGCTGCCGCGTTCGAGCGTCTCGGCCAGGCCTGGCTCCGGGCGCATCTGGGTCAGCAGGGGGACGCCGATGACGTCGGCCATCTCGGTGGCTTGGAGGTTGCCGGGCGATGGGCCTCGGACTACCAGGCGGATGTTGCGGCCCTGGGTCAGCAGGCGGGTGGCCACTCGGCTGGCGGCTGCGGTTGCCCGGACCTCGGCCGGTACGACCAGGACTGTCAGGTCGGTGCGGTCCAGGGCCGCGGACGCGGCGGCTGTGGGGTGGCGCGGGAGGTCGCAGACGACGGTGCACCCCGAGCGGCGGCCTGCGTCGAGGACGGCGGCCACGGCGGCGGGTTCTGGGTCTGGGCCCGTTCGGTCGCAGGCCAGGACGCTCAGGCTGCCCGTGACCGGGAGGGCCGCGCGCAGGGCTGACATCGGGACTCGGCCGCCGCTGCAGTGGACGCCCGGCCAGCGGGCGCCCTCGTCGGACTCGGTGCCCAGGGCCAGGTCTATGCCGCCGCCCAGCGGGTCGCAGTCGACGAGCATCGCCTCGCCGCCCGCGGCCACCGCTTCACGGCCGCAGGCGATGGCCAGGATCGAGGCGCCTGAGCCGCCTCGGCCACCTACGAAGGAGACCACTCGGCCCCGGTCGGAGGGCGGGCCCTCGCCCACGTCGGTGAGAGCACTCACCAGGGAGCGGCCGTCCAGCGGTAGTTCCAGGACACCGTCAGCGCCCAGGGCGACCGCCGGGGCCCAGGGCGGGTCGCCTCCGTGGACCACCAGGACGCCGGAGCGGCGCGGGAAGTTCGCGTCCAGGCAGGCGGAGACGGCCGGGGGATCGAGCAGGACGAGAGGCGCGCTGTGCCATTGCGAGCGCAAGGAGATGACGTCCGAAGCGCGGTGTAGCTGACAGTCCGCGGCGGCGGCCATGCGGAGGACCTCGTCGAGGAGGTCCGGGTCCGTGAGCAGGGCGATGGGGTGGGTCATGGGGTCCACGCTGCTGGGTCGTGATGAACGACACAACGGGCGAAGATCGAGATGTGGACAAATCGCGGGGTGTGGACAAGTCGCGATCTTGAAGCGCCGCAACGGCAGGAAGTGTCGGACCTGTGTGCGAGTCTGGAGGGTTGGGCGCAAAAGCCCGGACCAAGAAGAGCAGAGGTCCAGTCGCACCGACCGAGAATCGGGGCCCGGATATGGGACGACCCCCGCCAGGGGGGAGGGACGGGGGTCGTCAATGGTTCAGTCCCGGGGGGTCGGACTGAACCCGTCCGTCGAACCGGACTCACCTACTGTATCCCCATGCGCCAGTGCCGCGCGCAACTTCGGCAACAGCCGCGGGCCAAGTTTCGGTAACCGTGTCGCACAACGGTTTCGTACAAGAACGAAATGCCGCCCGAACGGCCTACTGACGAGTACACCTAAGCTGAGCTACATGAGTCGGATCGCCGCCTTCTTCGACCTCGACAAGACCGTGATCGCGAAGTCGAGCACACTGGCGTTCAGCCGTCCCTTCTTCCAGGAGGGGCTGATCAACCGCCGCGCGGTGCTGAAGAGCGCATACGCACAGCTCGTGTTCATGCTCGCCGGTGCGGATGCGGACCAGATGGATCGCATGCGCGCGCACATCACCGCATTGGCCGCCGGCTGGGACGTCGAGCAGATCCGCAGCATCGTCAACGAGACGCTGCACGACATCGTCGATCCACTCGTCTACAAAGAGGCGACGCAGTTGATCGCCGACCACAAGGCAGAGGGTCACGACGTCGTCATCGTGAGTGCGTCCGGAGAAGAACTGGTCGCCCCCATTGCCCAGATGATCGGTGCGGACTACAGCGTCGGAACCAAGATGGTGGTTCACGACGGCCGCTACACCGGCGATGTCGACTTCTACTGCGCGGCCGACAACAAGGCGGTCGCCATCAAGCAGCTCGCCGCCGAACACGGTTACGACCTCGCCAAGAGCTTCGCGTACTCGGACTCGGTCACGGACCTGCCCATGCTCGAGGTCGTCGGCCACCCGACGGTCGTGAACCCGGACCGCGGCCTGCGCCGGACCGCCGCGCAGAAGGGCTGGCCGGTGCTCCAGTTCTCGGACCCGGTGAGCCTGCGCTCCCGCATTCCCACCCCGTCGGGCAAGGCGGTCGCCGTCACCGCCATCAGCCTCGGCGCGGTCGCCGCCGCCGGAGCCGCCTGGTACGGCCTCAGGCGGAGGCGCAACCGCGACTGAAGTCAACCCCCTCGCGAACAAACGAAGCGTTCGAGACAGGTACTGGCGAGTAGCGGCAACGCCATGCACACGTGGTGCCCGCGTGAGTGGACGAGCACGCCCTGTCAGCGGTACCCGAACATGTACAAAACCTCACAAACGCTGAAACCGCAGTACTTTCACTACTGAACGTGGCTTGAACGGTGCACCCGTCCGAGCCCTTGCTGTGACCGGCCCCACGCACTTAAATGGGTAGTGCGGAACTCGGGTCGGCCAGGGGCCAGACGAAGAGAAGTCAGGATCCACCCCGGCCAAGCTCCGTGCGCGGACTTCGAGTACCCACGCGCAGCACGCCGCGGGAGGCTTGTCGTCTAGGGCCTGCGTACCGGGACGCCGGACGCCGAGGCCAGGGTTGTACGACTAGAGTTGCACGCTTGGTAACTCGCAAGCCCGCGCTGAAGACGGGGCACCCTTTCGAGGGTGCCCCGTCTGCTTGTTCGGTCAAAAATTGCCACCGAACGGCAGAATGTGCGCCCGTTGACCCACCACGCAGCCGTGAGTAACTTGCGAAATACGCCAGTTACCTGTGGGAACATCACCGGGAGGCACGGACAAGTGCGGAAGTTCGCCGCGTTGACGCTGGTCACAGCCATGGTCGCCCTCACGCCGGTGGCGAGAGCGGACGCCTCGGTGACCACGCTGCGCGGGATGTCGCTGGAACAGAAGGTCGGCCAGCTCTTCGTCACGTACGTCAACGGCCAGGCCGCCGACGTCCCGCACCCCAAGAACCAGACCGACTTCGGAGTGGCGACGGCCGCGGAGATGGTGCGCAAGTACCAGCCCGGCGGCGTCATCTACTTCAACAACTCGAGCCGCGACAACATCGACACCCCGAAGCAGATCGCGCAGCTCTCCAACGGCCTGCAGAAGGCCAGCCGAATCCCATTGCTCATCTCGACCGACCAGGAGATGGGCCTCGTCACGCGCATCGGCCCTCCGGCCACGCAGCTGCCGGGCAACATGGCCCTCGGCGCCGGTCGCAGCACCGAGGACGCCGAAGCGGCAGCCAGGATCACCGCGCAGGAACTCCGCGCGATGGGCATCAACCAGAACTTCGCCCCGGACGCCGACGTCAACTCCAACCCGGCCAACCCGATCATCGGCGTGCGCAGCTTCTCGAGCGACCCGAAGCTCGCCGCCGACATGATGAAGGCCCAGGTCACCGGCTACGAGGGGCACCGCTGGTTCGACTCGGACTCGGTCACCTCGACGGCCAAGCACTTCCCCGGCCACGGCGACACGTCCGAGGACAGCCACACCAGCCTCCCGGTCTCGAACCGCACCCTCGACCAGTGGCGCCAGATCGACGCGCCGCCGTTCAAGGCCGCCATCGACGCCAAAATCGACTCGATCATGACCGCGCACATCCAGGTGCCGCAGATCGACCCGTCCGGCGAACCGGCCACGCTCTCCAAGAAGGTCATCACCGGCCTGCTGCGCGAAGAGCTGAAGTACGACGGCGTCGTCATCACCGACTCGCTGGAGATGGCCGGCGTCCGCAAGCTGCACCCCAACGACGCGGAGATCCCGATCCTCGCCATCAAGGCGGGCGTCGACCAGCTGCTGATGCCGCCGAACCTCGGCCTCGCGATCGACAGCGTCGTCAAGGCGGTCCGCAGCGGCGAGATCCCGGAGCAGCGCATCGACGAGAGCGTGCTGCGCACCCTCAAGATGAAGCTCCTGCGCGGCGTCATGCTCAACACCGAGGTCGACGTGAACAAGGTCGACCAGGTCGTCGGCTCCAACACCCAAGCCGCGCAGAAGATCGCCGACCGCACCATCACCGCCGTCCGCAACGACGCGCAGGCCATCCCGCTCAACGCCGCCGCTCCCCTGGTCGTCGGCACCAGCGACGCCACCACGTCAGCCCTCGCGACCAGGATCAAGGGCAGCAAGCTCGTCACCGCGACCAGCCCCACGCCACAGCAGATCCAGCAGGCACTGGCGGCAGCGGCGAACGCGGACAAGATCGTCGTGCTCACCAACAACCTGAGCACCAGGCCCGCCCAGCTCGACCTGCTCAACCAGCTGGTCGCCACGGGCAAGCCGGTCATCGCGGCCGCCACCGGCAACCCGTACGACGTGGCGTACAGCAACGCCAAGACGTGGCTCGCCACCTACTCGACCACGACCGTCTCCATGGAGGCACTGGCCAGGATCCTGCTCGGCGAGGCCAAGCCGCAGGGCAAGCTCCCGGTCGCCGTGCCAGGCCCGAACCCCTACCCGTTCGGACACGGAGTGACCTGGTGAGAAGGCGGAGCTTCCTCGCGGCGAGCGCCCTGTCCGTCCCACTCGTCAGCACCACGACCGCCGGCGCGACACCGAGGCTCTCCACCGGAGCCGAGCAACTGGCCGCGGACGGCTGGCGCAAGCTCAAGGGCCGCAAGGTCGGCGTGCTCACGAACCCGACGGGCATCCTCAAGGACCAGACCCACATCGTCGACTCGATGGCGGAGCACAACGCCAGGCCGACAGCCGTCTTCGGACCGGAACACGGCTTCCGCGGCACGGCACAGGCAGGCGGCTCGGAGGGCGACTACGCAGATCCACGCACCGGCATCCCGGTGTACGACGCGTACGGCGCCAACGCCACCAAGCTCCAGGCGATGTTCACCAAAGCCGGCATCGACACGGTCGTCTTCGACATCGCGGACGTCGGCGCGCGCTTCTACACCTACATCTGGTCGATGTACACGGCGATGCAGGCCGCCCCGAACCTGGACTTCATCGTGCTGGACCGCCCGA
>JAVXWK010000688.1:0-12299 GCA_032230575.1 Pseudonocardiales bacterium
GCTGTTCGACGTCACGCAGCTGCTGGAGTTCGGCTACCGCGACCGGCTGCCGTTGATCATCGGCGGGCACGGTGTGCTCGCGGCGCGGACGGCGCAGAGCTGGACGGCGCTGCGGACCACGACGGACAAGATCTGGCTGAACGGGCTGCGCAAGCCGACGCTCGACCGCAGCGTTCCGCAGATCGGCGCTCCCGCCGCGTGGCAGGCGGGCTTCACCGGCAAGGGCGTGAAGGTCGCCGTGCTCGACACGGGCGTGGACGAGAACCACCCCGACCTCAGGGGCAGGCAGCTGGCGGAGCGGAACTTCACCGAAGACCCGGACAACACCGACCACGAGGGGCACGGCACGCACGTCGCCTCCACCATCGCGAGCACCGACGCCAAGTACCGCGGTGTCGCGCCGGACGCGCAGATCCTCGACGGCAAGGTCTGCATGGAGACCGGGTGCGAGGAGTCCTGGATCCTCGAAGGCATGCGGTGGGCCGTGGAGAACGGCGCGGACGTCGTGAACATGAGTCTCGGCGGTACCGACGGCCCGGAGATCGACCCGCTGGAGGAAGCGGTCAACCGGCTGTCCGAGCAGTACGGCACGTTGTTCGTGATCGCGGCGGGCAACGAGGGTCGCCCGGAGACCATCGGTTCCCCCGGTTCGGCGGACGCGGCACTGACCGTCGGCGCCGTCGACCGCGACGACAGGATCGCCTGGTTCTCCAGCCGCGGCCCGCGCGTCGGTGACGGCGGGATGAAACCGGAGATCACGGCACCCGGCGTCGGCATCGTCGCGGCCGAGGCGGGCACGACCGGGCACGTCGCGTTCTCCGGCACGTCGATGGCCACCCCGCACGTCACGGGCTCGGTCGCGTTGCTCAAACAGCAACACCCGGACTGGAAGGGCGCGCAGCTCAAAGCCGCGCTCGCCGGGTCGGCGAAACCCGCCCCGAACCAGACGATCTTCGACCAGGGCCTCGGCCGGGTCGACCTGACCAAGGCGATCAAGGCGCAGGTGTTCGCCGACCAGATCACGATCAACTTCGGTACGCAGCAGTGGCCGCACTCCGACGACAAGCCGGTGACGAAGGACATCACCTACGTCAACCCGACCGACAAGGCCGTGACAGCCGACGTGCGGATCGACTCGGACGCGCCGGCCGGCCTGTTGTCGTTGAGCGCCACCAAGATCACCGTGCCCGCGAAGGGCAAGGCGTCGGTGACGGTCACCGGCGACACCAGGGTCGGCACGAAGGACGCGGCGTTCAACGGCCAGGTCACCGCGACCGCCGACGGGCAGTCCGTGCGCACGCTCGTGAGCATCGACCGCGAGGTCGAGAGCTATGACGTGACGCTGTCGTACATCGACCGCAACGGTGGCGAGCCGGGCACCTACGTCACGTCCGTCGAAGGGCTCGACACCGGGAAGTACCTGCTCATGTTCGGTCCGGACGGGCCGGGGAAGGTGCGCGTGCCGAAGGGCACCTACGTGACGGAGACCGAGTTCGTCGACGAGGTGGCGGAGAGCGCGGACCTCGTCGTCCAGCCGAAGCTCGTGGTCAACGGGGACACCTCGGTCACGTTCGACGCGCGAACGGCCAAGCCGGTCTCGATGACCGCGCCCGAACCCACGACCGACAGCGTCGGCGAGGTGACCTTCCGGCGGGTCCTGGGGAAGTACGAGGTCGAGCGCACCACGCTGTCGTTCCCGGCGTTCGGGGACGTCCGCACGGCGCAGATCGGTGGCCCGTTGCCCGCGGACCAGCTGTCGACGCTCTTCATCACGCACAGCGTGTCCGCTGCTGACGACACCACTTTCTACCGGCTGGCACTGACAGTCGACGGCCGCGTGCCGACCGGCTTCGCAGGGGCACCGCGCAAGCAGGAGCTCGCGCGCGTCGAGCACAAGCTCGGCCCGTTCGCGAAGGACGCCTGGGGCGTGCTGGGCGAGTTCCCGACGACAGACCGCGGCCTGCGCACCGGCACGGTGATCTACCCGGTGCCGCCGGACAGGACCGCGGTCGAGTTCGTCACCACCAGGAACGTCAGGTGGGAGTCGTACCTGCAGGTGGAACCTCCGAGCGGCTTCACGACCGTGATGATCTCGAACCTGCGCCGCTACCGGCCGGATCGGTCGTACACCGAGCGCGAGTTGTTCGGGGTCTTCGGGCCGTCGCTGTCCAAGACCCTCCCGGACGCCACGCGCCGGGGCGGTCACATGTCGTTCATGATGTCCATGACGGCCGACTCGAACGGCGGTTGGGGTGCCGGTCCGGTCGATTCCACGCGGACGACGCTGCACCGCGACGGTGTGCTCGTCGGCGACTCGCCTGCCAGGATCGCCGATTTCGACGACCTGCCCGCCGCACCCGCCGACTACCGCGCCGAGGTCACGGTCGACCGCTCGACCGACGCCGAGATCAGCACCAAGGTGTCGGCGGCCTGGACCTTCCGCTCCGGTGCCGTCGCGGGTGACGTCCGCGCCGCTCTGCCGATCTCGGTGGTCAGGTTCGCGCCGAAGCTCGACGACAACGACTCGTTGCCCGGTGGCAGGACGCACCGGATCGCGCTGTCGGTGCAGCAGCAGGAGGGTGCGGGCCGGATCCGGCACATCGACGTCGACTACTCGCTCGACGAGGGCAAGACGTGGCGCCGTGCCCTGGTGATCGGGGACAGCGCGTTCATCACCCACCCGCCATCCCCGGGCACCATGTCCCTCCGCGCCAAAGCCACCGACTCACACGGCAACACAGTCGAACAAACCGTGATCCGCGCCTACCGGATCACCTGACCGGGCTGTCCATGAACGGCGCTTTTGTAGACCTCAGGTCCATGAATGCGCCGTTCATGGTTCAAGTGCGGGTGCGGACCGTCACGGTCGGTGTGCACAGTTGGCTGATGCCATATATGGGCCTTGTCTGGCACGCTGGTGAACGTGCTGAGGCTGGCCGGAGCGCGCGTGCTGGACGAACGCGACCTGATCGACGTACGCGGGGTCTTCGACAACGACCCCGTAGCCGCGTGCATGGTCGCCGCGAGGGTCGAAATAGCCGGCCTGGACCCGTGGCGCCTGGGTGGCGAGATGTGGGGCTCGGACACCCGCCCGATCAGGGGCAAAGTGGACGGCCTCTGCTTCTCCGGCCCGAACCTGATCCCGCTCAAGGGCAGCGCGTCAGCCATGCGCATGTTCGCCGACCGGGCGAGACGCCGCGGCCGCATGTGTTCCAGTCTGGTAGGCCCGGCCGAGCAGGTCTTAACCCTGTGGGACGAACTCCAGCCCGACTGGGGACCGGCCCGCGAGGTGCGTGGTGACCAGCCGTTGATGGCGATCTCCAGCACCCCCAAGATCGCCCCGGACCCGCTGGTCCGGCAGGTCCGCCCCAGCGAACTGCAGCGCTACCTCCCCGCGGCCATCTCGATGTTCATCGAAGAGGTGGGCATCGATCCGTGTGCGGAGGACGGCGGCGCGGGCTACCGGGCGAGGGTCAGCGAACTGATCGCAGCCGGACGAGCCTTCGCGAGGTTCGAGAACGGCGAGGTCGTCTTCAAGGCGGAGATCGGCGCGATGTCGTCGAGGGTCGGCCAGATCCAGGGCGTCTGGGTACGTCCGGACCGCCGGGGAGCGGGCATCGGCACGGCGGGAACCGCGGCCGTCGCCGACCGCCTCACGAGAGTCCTCAACCGCACAGCCAGCCTCTACGTCAACGGCTACAACCACGTGGCCCAGGCCGCCTACCGCAAGATCGGCTTCGAACAGGTGGGGCAATACGCCACGGTCCTCTTCTGACCGGGCATACTCGCCGAGGTGCGCCTCCTCGCGACGATCATGACGGTCACGGTCCTGACGCTGAGCGGCTGCGGCCTGTTCAAGTCCGAACCAGGTGCCCCGGAGATCACCGACGACTTCCTGGCGAAGCTCGCGTCCGGTGACGTGCAGGGCGCCGCGAACCTCACGGACAACCCGAACGAGGCCAAACAGACCCTGGAGAAGTTCCGGGCCGCCCTCAAGCCCAAGGGTCTGACCAGCAAGGTCGATCAGCTCCGCAAGAACGGCGAGACCGCGTCCGAGGCGTCCGTCAGCCTCGACTGGGACCTCGACAAGAACCGCCACTGGACGTACCCGACCAAGTTCGACGTGCGCCAGGAGGGCGACTTCTGGAAGGTGCACTGGCAGACGTCGGTGGCGCACCCCAAGCTCAACCCGCAGCAGTCCATCCTGCTCACCGAGCTCAAGCCCGACCCCGCGCCGGTCCTCGACCGCGAGGGCACGCCGCTGCTGGCCCCAGAACGCGTCGTGTCCGTCCTCCTGGTCGCGAAGGAGGCCGGTGACGTCGGCGCGATCGCCAAGTCCCTCGCGGACGCGCTGAACCCATTCGACAAGGCGATCACCCAGCAGTCGATCACCGAGGGCGCCGGCAAGACCCCCGAGGGCCAGGCGTACCAGGTCGCGGCGCTGCGAGACCCCGACTACCAGTCGGTGAAGGCCAAGATCTACGACCTGCCCGGCGTGCGGTTCAGCACGCAGACGTCGCTGCTGGCCCCGAGCCGCAACTTCGGCTCGCAGGTGCTGCCCGCCGTGCGCAAGCTCGTCGAGAACGACATCGCGGGCAACGCGGGCTTCCGGATCGCCACGGTCGACGGGCAGGGCACCGAGGTCGAGGAGCTGTTCTCGAAGGCCCCCGAGCCCGCCAAGGCCGTGAACATCGCGCTCTCCCGGGCGATCCAGACCGCCGCCGAGGACGCCATCGAACCGGTCCAGCAGCCGACCGTGCTGGTCGCCATCCAGCCGTCCACCGGCGACATCCTGGCCGTCGCGCAGAACGACCCGGCCGACGCCCAGGGCGCCATCTCGCTCACCGGCCGCTTCCCTCCTGGCTCGACGCAGAAGGCCGTGACCGCGCTCGCCGCGATCCAGTCCGGCAAGGTCAACGCCGAGACGCCGCTGCCGTGCCCCGGCAAGACCACGATCGACGGGCGCCGGATCGTGCCGAACTCCAACGAGTTCGACAAGGGCACCATCCCGCTGCGAAGCGCCTTCGCGTTCTCCTGCAACACGACGTTCGCGCAGCTCGCCGTCGACATGCCGCCGGACCTGCTGCCGAACGCCGCCCTGTCGCTCGGCCTGGGCGTCGACTTCGACATCCCCGGCCTGACCACCATCACCGGGTCCGTGCCGCCCGCGACCGACGTCGTGGAACGGGCGGAGGACGCGTTCGGCCAGGGCAAGGTGCTGGCGTCGCCGTTCGGCATGGCCCTCGTCTCGGCCTCGATCGCGAAGGGCTCGATGCCGGTGCCGCAGCTGGTGCGCGGCAAGGAGACCAAAGCAGACAAACAGCCCACCGCGCCGTCCGCGGCCGCCCTCGACCCGGTGCGGCAGATGATGCGCGAGGTCGTCGACTACGGCACTGCACCGCAACTCAAGCCATATGGCGATGTTCGCGGCAAGACTGGTACCGCGCAGTTCGGTGACGGCGTGCACTCACACGGGTGGTTCATGGGCTACCGAGGCGATCTCGCGTTCGCGACGCTGGTCCTGAGCGGAGAAACTTCAACTCCGGCCGTGGACGTGGCGGTGAGGTTCCTGAAGGCGGTGCCGTGATGACTCCGAAGACCCAGTCCCTCACCTTGCGGGAGCGCCTGCTTCGCGCGGGCGTCCTGCTCCCGGCTCCCCGCGAGTCGCTCGAGCAGGACTCGACCGCGGAACTGCCGTGGATGCGCGGTGAGGACCAGGTCCGAGGCGGTTCGGTCGTCGCCAAGTAGGCTGGCGAGCATGGCTGTTCGTTCCCCGTTGCAACCCGGTGTCCAGTCTCCGCGGCGTCAGGTGCCGTCACGCATCGTGCGTCCCGAGTACGTGGACAAGCCCGCGCCGCAGCGCAGCGCGGACCCGTGGGTGCAGACGCCGGAGATCATCGAGGCCATGCGGATCGCCGGGCGTCTCGCCGCTCAGGCGCTCCAGGAGGCGGGCAAGGTCGTCGTTCCCGGTGTGACGACGGACGAGATCGACGCGGTGGCGCACGAGTTCCTGTGCGACAACGGCGCGTACCCGTCGACGCTGGGCTACCGCGGCTTCCCGAAGTCCTGCTGCACCTCGCTCAACGAGGTCATCTGCCACGGCATCCCGGACTCCACGGTCGTCGAGGACGGCGACATCGTGAACATCGACGTGACGGCGTTCATCGGCGGCGTGCACGGCGACACGAACGCGACGTTCCTCGCGGGCAACGTCTCCGAGGAGAACCGGCTGCTCGTCGAGCGCACGCACGAGGCGACCATGCGCGCGATCAAGGCCGTGAAGCCCGGCCGTGAGATCAACGTCATCGGCCGCGTGATCGAGGCGTACGCCAAGCGCTTCGGCTACGGCGTGGTGCGCGACTTCACCGGCCACGGCATCGGCCGCTCGTTCCACAGCGGGCTCGTGGTCCTGCACTACGACGAGCCGTCCGTGAAGACCGTGCTCGAGCCGGGCATGACGTTCACGATCGAGCCGATGATCACACTCGGCGACTTCGAGCACGACATGTGGGACGACGACTGGACCGTCACCACGAAGGACAAGAGCTGGACCGCTCAGTTCGAGCACACGCTCGTCGTCACCGACACGGGCGCGGAGATCCTCACAGTCTGCTGACCACTGCCTTGAGCGCGGCCGCGACCGCTGAGGGCGACGTCGCGGCCGCCAGGTGGTGTGACTCGACGCGTTCGACGGGCCAGCCCAGTGCTTCGGCCTTGGCCGCCGCGTCCTCGTAGACCGCCGACAGCAGCACGTATCCGCACGCCCCGGCCCACTCGACGACCGGGCGCTGCTCCTTCAGGAACTCCCACGGCACCTCGGGTGCCTCGTCGCGCATCTCCTCGCGCAGTTCGGCGGGCACCAGCCGCAACGGGTCCTCGGAGAACCACCGGTCCCAGCGCGGCAGCTTGCCGTCCCGCACCGAGGCCTTGACCTGGCGCGCCAAGTCGAGGTCCACGGTGTCGCGCCACGTCATACCCGGCGTCGGCAGGTGGGAGTCGAGGAACACCAGGCCCGCCACGTCCAGTTCCAGCGCGTCCGCGAAGCCCGGCAGCAACGGTCCGGCGCCGCTGTGGCCCACCAGGACCAGTGGTCCTTCGACACCCGAGTCGTCCAGGGCGTCGGCGAAGGCGCCGATCATCCGTTGGTGCACCGGGGCCTCGTTGACGGTCATCTGCAGGTCGACCAGCAGCACGGCCACTCCGTCGGAGGCCAGTTCGTCGGCGAGCGGGCGCATGCTCGACGGGCCGAGAAACGGGCTGTGCAGGAGGACGACGGTGACCATGCCCGTGATGATGGCAGCATTGGCGTCCATGCGGGGCGCGATGTTGATCTGTGGGACGACCTCGGACGCGGGCAAGAGCGTTCTGGTCGCCGGGTTGTGCCGCTTTCTGGCACGCCAGGGCGTTGACGTGGTGCCGTTCAAGGCGCAGAACATGTCCAACAACTCGTTCGTCACACTCGACGGCGGGGAGATCGGGCGGGCGCAGGCGTTCCAGGCGCGGGCGGCGTTCAAGGAGCCCAGCGTGCGGTTCAACCCCGTGCTGTTGAAGCCGGGGAGTGACCGCACGTCACAGGTCGTGGTGCTCGGCAAGGCGGCCGGCGAGGTGTCGGCGTTGACGTACCGCGATCGCAAGCTGCAGCTGGTCGACACCGTCATGTCTACTTTGGACGGATTGTGGCGGGACCACGAGGTCGTCATCTGCGAGGGCGCCGGGTCTCCGGCCGAGATCAACCTGCGGGCCGACGACATCGCGAACATGGGCCTGGCGACGCGGGCGAAACTCCCGGTGCTCGTCATCGGCGACATCGACCGCGGCGGTGTGTTCGCGCATCTCTTCGGCACGGTGGCGGTGCTGAGCCCGGCCGACCAGGCACTCGTGTCGGGCTTTGTCATCAACAAGTTCCGCGGTGATCGACGCCTGCTCGAACCGGGTCTGCGCCAGCTGAAGGCGTTGACCGGACGACCGGTGCTCGGGGTGCTGCCGTGGCGTGAGGAGCTGTGGCTCGACGCCGAGGACTCGTTGTCCTACAACGCCGATGGCGTGATCGGCCGTCCGCGGCCGCCGGTGCGTGACTGGCTGCGGGTCGCGGTGATCCGGTTGCCGCGCATCTCCAACGCCACGGACGTCGAGGCTTTGGCTTGTGAGCCAGGGGTTTCCGTGCGGTTCGTGACCGAGCCGTCCAGGCTGGCGGACGCGGACCTGGTCGTGCTGCCCGGTTCCAAGGCCACCGTTTCCGACCTGGCGTGGCTGCGCGAAACCGGCCTGGCTGAGGCGATTCAGCGGTTCGACGGCCCGGTCCTGGGGATCTGCGGCGGCTTCCAGATGCTGTCCAAGCGCATCGAGGACGACGTGGAGTCCCGCGACGGCGTGGTTTCAGGGCTCGGGCTGCTCGACGTCGACATCCGCTTCCAGTCCGAGAAAACCCTTGCCACACCTACTGCTCTTGCGTGGGACGAACCCGTCACCGGCTACGAGATCCACCACGGCCAGGTCGTGCGCAGCACCGAGCAGCCGTTGGTCGCCGATGAAGGTGCCGAGACCGAACGAGTGCTGGGCACGCACTGGCACGGCCTGCTGGAGAACGACACGTTCCGCCGCAAGTTCCTGCTGTGGGCGGCTGATCGCGCGGGACGGGACTTCGTGCCCGGTGAGGTGAGCTTCCAGGCCGCCCGCGAGGCTCAGCTGAACCTGCTGGGCGACCTGGTCGCGGAGAACCTCGACACCAAGGCCGTCATCGAGTTGCTGGAACGAGGAGCTCCTTCGGGGCTTCCGTTCGTGCCGCCCGGCGCCCCACCAGCTGCGGGATAGCGAGTCCCAGCAGCACCAGCCCACCGGCCGCCGCCCGCAGTGTGGTCAGGTCCTCGCCGAGGAACAGCCACGCCGAGAACATCCCGAACACCGGCACCAGCAACGAGAACGGCGCCACGACGGACGACTCGTACTTGCGCAGCAGGAATCCCCAGATGCCGAACCCGAGCAGCGTCGAGATCCACGCGACGTACCCGATCACGCCGACCCCGGCCCAGTCGAGCCTGCCCAGCGCCGACACGTCCTCGGTCAGATACGACAGCGCGAACAACGGCAGCACCGCCACCGCGCTCACCCACACCATGAACCGCAGCGTGTCGGCCGGCCGCGCGTACCGCATCAGCACGTTCGACACGCCCCAGCACGCCGCCGCCGCCACCAGCAGCATGAACCCGAGCAGCGGCGAGCTCAGCCCGTAGTCCCACGCGATCACCCCGATGCCCGCGACGGCGAGCACGATCCCGGTGACCTGCACGGGCCGCGGCCGTTCGCGCAGGACGACGGAGGCGAACACCGCTGTGAAGATCACCTGGCTCTGCAGCACCAGCGATCCGAGCCCGGCCGGCATGCCCGCCTTGAGGCCGATGAACAGGAAGCTGAACTTCGCGACGCCGAGCACCAGCCCGACGGCGATGATCCAGCGCCACGCCACCCGCGGCCGTCCGACGAAGAAGATCGCGGGCACGGCGGCGGCGAGGAACCGCAGCGCCGAGAACAGGATCGGCGGGAACTCGTCGAGGCCGATCTTGAGCACGACGAAGTTGAAGCCCCAGATGGCGGCGACCAGCACGGCGAGCAGGATGTGTCGGGGACTCATGGGCCTAAGCTTGCACGCGCTAACTATTAAGCACTAGTTCCGCTTGCTTAGGTGATGGGTTTAGCATTGCTACATGCTGGACCTGGGAAGGCTCAAAGCACTGCACGCCGTGGCGACTCACGGCACGGTCGGCGCCGCAGCGGAAGTGCTCGGCTACACGCCGTCCGCGGTGTCGCAGCAGATCGCCAAGCTCGAACGCGAAACCCGCACCACGCTGCTGGAACGCCAGGGCCGTGGCGTCCGCCTCACCGATGCCGCGCTGCTGCTGGCCGAGACCGCCGGGCAGGTCCTCAAGCTCGTGGAGGAGGCCGAGGTCGCCCTGGAGGAACAACGCGGCGCCGCGATCGGCCGCCTGTGCATCGGCTCGTTCGCCACGGCCGCACGAGGCCTCCTGCCCGACGTGCTGGCCGGCCTGGCCGAGCAGCACCCGGCGCTGGACGTGCGCCTCACCGAACTGGACCCGCCCGAGGCGGGCGAGGCCGTGGCGCGTGGCGAGCTGGACATGGCGATCGTGCACGACTGGCAGAACACCCCGCTGCCGGTGCCGGACTCGTTGTCGCGCATGCCGATCCTGGAGGACGTGGCCGATGTGCTGATCCCCGCCTCGAACCCGTTGTCGCAGAAGGAGTTTCTCGAACCCGCAGACCTCGCGGGGCTGCGGTGGATGTGCCAGTCCGAGGGATCGATCTGCTTCGACTGGCTGGTGCGCACGTTCCACGCGGCGGGCATCGAGCCGGAGCTGGCCTACCGGGTCAACGAGTACCACACGCAGTACGCCCTGCTGGCCAAGGGAATCGGGGTCGCGCTGATACCGCGGCTGGGCAGGGGAGAGGTGCCGGACGACGTGCGCGTGGTGCCGTTGCGGCCTACTCCGATGCGGCAGCTGTACGCGGTGTGGCGCAAGCAGGCTTCTCGCCGCCCCGCGATCACGGCCGCGCTGGACGTGATCAAGCAGGTCGCCTGATCACTTCGTCGACGGCATGTACTTGGTACCGAGCAGGGCGCCGCGCAGGGAGTTCGGGCGGGAGGGTTCGATCTCGTAGTTGTCCGGGTCTTCCATGAACTGCCGGACCTCAGGCGACTGAGGCCCGGTGAACCGCCCGTTGCTGTTCCACCAGGTCACCGCGTCGATGAGGTGGCCCATCGCGCAGACGCTCAGCGGATAGCGCGTGACCTGACCAGGAGGCAGCGGGTTGCCGCGAGCGCCACGGGCGTACAGCACCTCGTTGCCGACGATCTTGCCTTCATCGCGCATTCTTGCCTCGACCTGCATGCCGATCTTGCTGTCCTTCGGCGGTGTCCGCCCGACGTAGAAGTCGCGCGGATCGTCCACGTACTCCTCCCATGCCGCATTCACGTGGACCGGCCCGACCTTCTCCGGTTTACCGGTGCGGCCTCCCTGGGGTGCGTGCCATCCGTCGGTCGACTTCAGCCGCGGACGGATGATCTCGTACGCCACCGTTGGCAGGGCGGGGTTCGATGTGTCGATGGAGAGCACTCGCGCGTACCGGTTCTCCTTCTTGAGCTTCACCAGCTTGAACGGCTGCACCCAGGGGCGCAGCGTGCTCGGGGTGGCGGGGACCGTCGCCGGGAACACGACCGGAACCAGTGGAACCATCAGTGTTGCCAGCAGTTCCATCGCCTTGTTGAGATCGTCGACCTCGGTCGGGATGCGCGATGTCTCGGCCTTCTTCTTCAGCCTGAGGACCTCTGCCTGTTGTGCCTTCGCGGCCACAAGCGCCGCGTGCTGCGGGTGAGCGCTGGTGATCAGCCGGGTCGCCGTCGCGAGCACGCCGTCCACAGGTGTCGGCGTCGACGCCACGGTCAGCCTGGCCGCGGCACCTCTGCCCTCCCAATAGAGCGTGTGGGTGCCGTCGGTCGCCTGGAACGTCTTGCGCAGGCCAAGCCAGTCCCGCACAGCGGCCACCGCTCCCGCCGCCTTGCCCTTCACCCAGGCCTTGCCCGCGGCCACCTTGGCCTTCACCTTGGCGCCGACACCCTTGGCGGCCTTGATGATCGGCCCGGCCAGCGTCAGCCCCTTCTTGATCACCCAGTCCAGCGCCTTGTTCACCGGCTTCTGCAGCGTCTCGATGATGGACTTGATCTTCGCGCCGATCCCGCCCAGCCCGATCGCACTCGCGAGGAAGCCGATGATGATCGGGACCATCTGGCCGAGCACGTCGTTGATCTTGTTGACGACGCCGCTCACGTTGCCGCGCACGATGTCGGCCACCGAGTCGATCACGGTGTTGACGAACTTCAGGATGCGGCTGCCGTTGTTCACGAAGAACATCACGACGTCGTAGATGAGCTTGCAGGCCTTGATGAACGCAGCCGCGGGGTTGAGCAGACCGATCAGCCAGGTGATACCGGCGGTGATGATCTTCGTGACGACGAAGTCCTTGACCTGCTCGAGGATCATCTCCTTGATGTCGCCGAGCTTCTCCAGCAGCATCTCCCAGAGGCCCGCGACGCCCTGAGTGGCCAGCGTCTGGAAGATCCCGACGCCCTTCTCGGCCGCCTCCATCGCCTTCTGGCCGATCGACCTCACGAGCCGGTTCTTGATGTTGGCCCAGGTCAGTCCGAACAGGGACGCCAGCAGCTTGATGATGCCCTTGAGGTCGAACTTGTCCGGCAGCTCGACGCCGCCCTCCGCCAAGGCCCCGAACAG
>JAVXWK010000701.1:0-8474 GCA_032230575.1 Pseudonocardiales bacterium
ACGATGTCCCCGACAGCACTCGACGTCCCGTGCGTGCCAACGCCGGCTGGAATGGCCCGGAGGCCGAGCCCCTGAGCCCAGGCGGCGAACTTCGCCTCGGCGGCCGGGTTCGTGTCCCGCACCTGGACCGACTCGATCGGCCGTAACGCCGCCAGGGCTTCCAGCTGGGCGCGGCCCTGCGCACCGGCGCCGATCACCGTGACCGTGCGGGCGTCGGGCCGTGCCAGCAGGTGGGCGCCGAGTGCGCCACCCAGGCCGGTGCGCAATGCGGTGAGCGGGGCGCTGTCGATCAGGGCCAGCAGGTCACCGGTGGCCAGGTCGTGCAGGCAGATCACGCCCGTGATGGCGGGGGAGCGGTTCGGGTTCTTGGCGTGCACCTTCACCGTGTAGGCGGGGATGCCCGGCGCCAGGCCCGGCACGAGGATCATGGCCGTGACGTCCGGGGTCACCTGGGCCCGCACCCGGTGCCCGGGGTCCGACGGCCCGGCCCGTAACGCGGCCATCAGTTCGTCGGCCAGACGGGGCAGGTCGATCTCGGCGTCCCCGGCTCCCACCACGATCGTCACGGCCGGAGCCTAGGGCTCGCGGTACTGGACGCGCCGGGACGGAGCTGATCAACTAGATGACCATGAGGGGTTTGATCATCGACTTCGGCGGCGTGCTCAGCACCCCGTTCGAGGACTCCGCGAAGGCGTTCTGCAAGCGGGAAGGCATCGAGCCGAACGCGCTGACCAACGCGCTCAAAGCGAACGCGGAGCTCGTCGCGGACCTCGAACGCGGCAGCACGACCCAGGAGCACTTCAACGAGGTCATCGGGCTGCGGCTGAAGCTCTTCCCGGACGACCTGGTCGAGCGGATCACGCGCGGGATGCAGCTGCGGCAGGACGTCGTGCGAGCGGTCCGCGACACCAAGGCCAAGGTCGCCGTGCTCACGAACTCGCTGGGCTCCGAGCCGTTCGACCTCTACCAGCGCTTCGACCTCGACGTCGACGCCCTCATCGCCTCGGACCGGTACAAGATGCGCAAACCGGACCCGGAGATCTACCGGATCGCCGCCGGCAGCATCGGGACGGCCCCCGAGGACTGCGTGTACGTCGACGACGCGCAGAAGTTCCTGGAACCGGCCGGCGCCCTGGGCATGACCACCGTGCTCGCGACGAGCCCGGAGGTCACGATCAAGGCGCTGGCCGAGCTGTTCTAGACCCAGCGCACGTGGGTGCCGTCGCGCACGGTGCCCACGTACTCCTCGACCAAGTCCTCCAGGGCCACCACGCCGAACACCGAACCGTCAGCCGAGACCGCGCGCGCGAGGTGCGACTGCGCGCGACGCAAAGCCGTGAGAGCCTCGTCCAGACGAGCGTCCACCGGCACCTCGGGCAGCCCACGCACCCGAGCGCGTGGCACCAGAGTCGCGGCGCCATCCAGGTCCAGCACGTCCTTGACGTGCAGATACCCGATCAGCCCCGCATCCGACAGCACCGGGAACCGAGAGAACCCGGTAGCGGCCACCGCTGCCTCGATCTCGCCGACCGTAGGAGAAGCAGAGACGGTCGTCAGCCGGTCCAGAGGCACTAGAACGTCCGCCACCGTGCGCTCGGCCGAAGACAACGTCTGCGCCAGACGACGGTGCTCGGAGTCCTCCAGCAACCCCTCCGACCGCGACTGGCCGATCAGCAACGCCAGCTCATCAGGCGTGTAAGCCGACTCCAGCTCCTCGACGGGCTCCACGCCGAAGCGGCGCAGCACCCACCGGCCCACCGTGGTGAACAGCGCGAGAGCAGGCGCGATCATCCGCGAGAAGCCGTAGTGCACCGGCACCAGCCACACCGCGGCCCGCTCCGGACCGGCGATCGCGAGGTTCTTCGGCACCATCTCGCCGAGGATCGTGTGCAGCGCGACGACGATGACCAGCGCCACCGCGAACGCCACACCGTGCACCACGGCGAGAGGCAGCCCAACCATGCCGAGGGGCCCCTCGAGAACCGAAGCCAGAGCGGGCTCGGCGATCGCACCCAGGCCGAGTGAGCACAACGTGATGCCCAGCTGGGCACCGGCGATCAGCAACGGCAGCTGCTGCGACGCCTTGATCGCGGTACGGGCGCGCGCGGAACCCTTGTCCGCCAGGGCTTCCAGCCTGTCCCGCCGCGCGGTGATCACCGCGAACTCGGCACCGACGAAGAAGGCGTTGCCCGCCAACAGCAATATGACGACGAGGAAGTTCACGACGACACCACCCGCAGCTCGGCCACGCGATGGCGGTCCATCCTCATCACGGTCACCCTCCAGCCGTCGACGCGGATCTCGTCGCCGACGTCCGGAATCCGGCCCAGCCGGGACAGGACCAGCCCGGCCAGCGTCTCGTAGTCGCCCTCAGGCATGCGGAACCCGGTCGCCTCGGCCACCTCGTCGTCCCGCAACAGCCCCGACACGAGCCAGCTGTCCTTGCCCAGCGACCGCACCGGCGGAGTCTCGCCCCGGTCGTGCTCGTCGCGCACGTCGCCGACGATCTCCTCGACCACGTCCTCCAGCGTCACCAGACCAGCGGTGCCGCCGTACTCGTCCACGACCAGCGCGGTCTGCAGGCCGGAAGCCCGCAGCCGATCCAGCAGCGCGTCGCCCTCCAGCGTCTCCGGCACCGAATGAACAGGCCGGGTCAGAGCCGAGAGAGGAGTCGTCCCGCGCAGAGCGGCGGGCACGGCGAACGCCTGCTTCACGTGCACCATCCCGCGCACGTCGTCCAACGACCCGTCGTGCACCGGAAAGCGCGAGAAGCCGGTCTCACGAGCCTTCGACACCAGGTCCAGCACGGTGGCGTCGGCCCGCAGCGCCTCGATGTGCACACGGGGCGTCATCAGCTCGCCGGCCGTGCGATCGCCGAACCGCAACGACCGGCCCAGCAACGCCGCCGTGCTCTGATCGAGAGTCCCGTGCTCGGCGGACGTCCTCACCAGCGCACCCAGCTCCTCGGGCGACCGGGCGGAGGCCAGCTCCTCGACCGGCTCCACGCCCAAGCGCCGGACCAGCCAGTTCGCCGAGTTGTTCATCCAGTTGATCAACCAGCGGAAGACCGTGGAGAACGCCGCCTGGATGCCGACGACCAGCCGCGCGGTCTCCAGCGGCCTCGCGATCGCGAGGTTCTTCGGCACCAGCTCGCCGAAGATCATCGACAACGCCGTGGCGATCGCCAGGGCCAGGGCCAGCGACAACCCGCCGGCCACGGCGTGAGGCACGCCCAGCGACGTGAGCCCCGGCTCGATCAGCGACGCGATCGCGGGCTCCGCGATGTAACCGGTGATCAGCGTGGTCAAGGTGATCGCGAGCTGCGCTCCCGAGAGCTGGAACGACAGCGTGCGGTGGGCGCGGTCGATCGTCCGCGCCTTCGTGTCACCGACCTCGGCGACGTGCCGCTCGACCGTGCTGCGTTCCAGCGCCGTCAGCGAGAACTCCGCCGCCACCGCGATGAAGGTGCCGGCGGTCAGCGCCACGACGGCGAGCAGACCGAGCACGCTCAGAAGTATTCCGGTCACCTACGCGCTCCGAGAGCAGCGGGGACCGGGTTGGTATGCCAGCCAGGGCCAGACCCCATGGGGACGGCTCAACTCCTCATGACTAAGTACGTGTACAGCCAGGTGCAGTCTAATTGTCGCCAGAATCAATTGTGCGCAGTCGAGGCCCTGAGCACCACCTCGCCCGCCACGCGGACAGTGCGGGCCTCGTCACCACCCGCGTCCAGAACCAGGCCCGCCGCGAGCTCGCCCATCTCCTCCAGCGGCAGCCGCACGGTCGACAGAGCGGGCACGGTGTCGCGCAAGGTGGGAATGTCGTCGAACCCGGCGATCGACATGTCCTCAGGCACCCGCACACCACGTTCCCGCAGCGCAGCCATGGCGCCCATCGCCATCACGTCGGTCACGGCGAACACACAAGTGGCACGCGACTTCGACCCCAGCAGCTCCAGCGCGGCCTCGTACCCGCCGTCACGGGTGAACGCGCCGTTCATCACCACGGGCGGCGCAACACCGGCGTCGGCGAGCCCGGCCTTGAACCCCGCGAGCCGGTCACGAGCCACCACGAGCTCCGAAGGTCCACCCAATACGGCGAACTTCTTGTGCCCGAGCTCGGTCAGCGCACGTGCCAGCGCACGCCCTCCGGCACGGTTCCCGGGAACGACGGTGTCGGTGCCGAGCTTCGCCTGCGACACGCACGCGACCCGCCCGCCCTGCTCGGTGAACGCGTCGATCTCGGCGGCCAGCCGCGACTGCGACGCACGGTCCGTCGTCCGCGAACCGGCCAGCACGACCGCACGCGCCCGATGCGCACGCAAAGTAGAAAGCAGCTCCACCTCACGCTCGGGACGGCGACCGGTCGTGCCGAGAACGACGACGAGCCCCGCCTCCTCTGCCACCCGCGTCACGCCTGCGGCGATGCACGAGAAGTACGGGTCGGTGATGTCGTGGACCACCAGGCCGACGAGCGAGCTGGAGTTGCGGGCCAGCGCCTGCGCGGACGCGTTCGGGACGTAACCGAGCTGCTCCGCGGTGCGCAGGACGCGGTCGCTCAGCTCTTCACTGACCTGCCGCGTGCTGCCGTTGAGCACGCGCGACGCGGTCGCCAGCGACACACCCGCCTGCTTGGCCACTTCGGCGAGCGTCACCTGTCGTGCGGACACGACCACCTCCGTCAACGTGCATGTGAGCGCTGAGACTAACTCGCGCAGAGGTTGACGGCCGTCAAGCGCCGCTATTAGCGTGGCGGGAAAGCGCTTTCCAGCGCTGCTACCAGGGAGGTGCGATGGCGGTTCGGACCATCGGAGTGGCGGTCAACGGCGTCACCGGGCGGATGGGATATCGCCAGCACCTGGTCCGGTCCCTTCTCCCGCTGCGCGACGAGGGCGTGCGGTTGGCGGACGGAACCGTGATCAAGGTCGAACCGGTCCTCGTGGGCCGCAACGCCGACAAGCTCAAGGAGATCGCGGAACGGCACGATCTCGCGCGCTGGACCACGGACCTCGACGCGGCACTCTCGGACCCGTCGGTGGAGATCTACTTCGACTCGCAGGTCACGTCGAGGCACGTCGAGGCGATCACCAAGGCCATCGAGGCCGGCAAGCACATCTACACCGAGAAGCCGGTCAGCGAGACCGTCGAGGAAGCGCTCGAGCTCGCACGCCTCGCCGACGCGAAGGGCGTGAAGCACGGCGTCGTCGCAGACAAGCTCTACCTGCCCGGCATCCGCAAGCTCAAGCGGCTGATCGACGGCGGCTTCTTCGGCCGGATCCTCAGCGTGCGCGGGGAGTTCGGCTACTGGGTCTTCGAGGGCGACTGGCAGCCCGCGCAACGCCCGAGCTGGAACTACCGCGCGGAGGACGGCGGCGGCATCGTCTCGGACATGTTCTGCCACTGGAGCTACCTGCTGCACAACCTCTTCGGCCGCGTCGAAGCGGTGACCGCGAAGGCCGTCACGCACATTCCGACGCGCTGGGACGAGCAGAACACCGAGTACCCGGCCACCGCGGACGACGCCGCGTACGGGATCTTCGAGATCGAGAACGGTGTCATCGCCCAGATCAACTCGTCCTGGTGCGTGCGGGTGCGCCGCGACGAGCTCGTCGAGTTCCAAGTGGACGGCACCGAGGGGAGTGCGGTCGCGGGGCTGCGCGAATGCTTCGTGCAGCCCCGCGCCGTCACGCCGAAGCCGGTCTGGAACCCGGATCTGCCGGTCACGCACCCGTTCCGCGACCAGTGGCAGCAGGTGCCGGACAACGAGGACTTCGACAACGGCTTCAAGGTGCAGTGGGCCGAGTTCCTGCGGCACGTCTACCAGGGCACGCCGTTCCCGCACGACTTCCGCGCCGGGGCACGGGGAGTCGCACTCGCCGCAGCTGGGCTCAAGTCCTCTTCGGAGGGTCGCCGGGTGGAGATCGACAGTGTCTGAACGGATCGTGTTCGCCGCAGCACACGTTGTGGCGAAGGATGAACGCACGGTGGACTGGGACGCGACTTTGGCGTTCCGGCACCACCTCTGGTCGCACGGCCTGGGCGTCGCGGAGGCGATGGACACCGCCCAGCGCGGCATGGGCCTCGACTGGCCGACCGCCGCCGAGCTGATCCGCCGCAGCGCCGCCGAGAAGACCGGCCGGATCTGCGCGGGAGTCGCCACTGACCACCTCACCGGCGAGGTCAGCCTCGACGACGTGCTCAAGGCCTACCTGGAACAGCTCGACGTCGTGCAGGAGGCGGGCGCGCAGCCCGTCCTGATGTGTTCACGGCAGCTCGCGGCGTGCGCCAAAAGCCCAGAGGACTACCAGAAGGTCTACGGCACGCTGCTCGACAACGTCAGCGAACCGGTGGTCCTGCACTGGCTGGGCACGGCGTTCGACCCGGCACTGCAGGGCTACTGGGGCGCCGCGGAGGTCGACCAGGCCACCGACAACTTCCTGGCGATCATCGCGGAACGCCCGGACAAGGTCGACGGCGTGAAGGTGTCGCTGCTCGACGCCGACCACGAGATCGGTCTGCGCCGCAGGCTTCCGGCCGGAGTGCGCTGCTACACCGGCGACGACTTCAACTACCCGGACCTGATCGCGGGCGATTCGGAGGGCTACAGCGACGCGTTGCTCGGCATCTTCGACCCGATCGCCCCCGTGGCCGCGAAAGCTCTCCGGAAATTGGCCGAGGGCGACACGGCGGAGTTCCACCGGATCATGGCGCCGACGGTTCCGTTGTCCCGCCACCTGTTCAGCACGCCGACCTACTACTACAAGACCGGCGTGGTGTTCCTGGCGTGGCTGGCCGGGCATCAGGAACAGTTCCTGCTGCTCGACGGCATGGAAACCGCCCGCAGTGTCGAGCACCTGGCCGAGGCGAAACGACTCGCCGAGATCGCCGGCGTGATCGAGCCGGAGTTCGCGGAACGGCGGTGGCAGCAGTGGCTCGCCTCTCGCTGAACCAGGCGACGATCAAGCGCGCTTCGGTCGCGGAGGCCGTCGAGGGTTGTGCGCGCCACGGCATCGAGTCGATCGGGCTGTGGCGCGAACCGGTCGCGGACCAGGGTCTCGCGCGCTCCGCCAAGATCGTCCAGGACGCGGGCCTGCGGGTGTCGTCGTTGTGCCGCGGCGGGTTCCTGACCGCGGTCGACAACCGCGCGGCTCTCGACGACAACCGGCGCGCGATCGAGGAAGCCGCGGCGCTGGGCACCGACACGCTCGTGATGGTCGTGGGCGGTGTGGCGGGCGACAAGGACCTCATCGGCGCACGTCAGCGTGTCGCGGACGCCATCGCGGAGCTGTCCGTCGAGGCAGAGGAAGCCGGCGTGATCCTGGCGCTGGAACCCATGCACCCGGTGTTCTGCGCGGACCGCGGCGTGCTGTCGACGTTGGCCCAGGCACTCGACATCGCGGAGAAGCACGAGTCGGTCGGTGTCGTCGTGGACGCGCTTCACGTGTGGTGGGACCCGGATCTCGACGCGCAGATCGTGCGCGCGGGGGAGCACATCGCCTCGTACCAGGTGTGCGACTGGCTCACGCCGGTGCCGGCAGATGTGTTGCTGGGCCGTGGTTATCCCGGAGATGGCGATATCGATCTAGACCGGCTGACCAGGCGCGTCGCCGCGACGGGTTATGCGAAGGACATCGAAGTGGAGATCTTCAACGCCGACATCTGGGCGGCGGACTTCGACGAGGTGATCGGGGAGGTTTCGCGGCGGTACCACTCCATTGTGGAACCGGCGCTCTGACCAACGCGGGGAAGCCGGTCGTCGACGGCGGCGACGACCGACCCCGGCGTTGGTATGTATATATCCGAAAACCAGAGGTCTTTGGTCCAGTTTTCAGATAAATCTCAGGAATCAGCCGCCGTTGAAGAACCTGTAAACCTTTGCACGGTGTTTCGGCTTCGTGGTCGTGATCTTGATGACGGCATCGAACATCGACCGGCCGAGCTCGGCGCGAGCTGCGACAGCGGGGTGCGTGGTGCTGAAGTCCTGGTCGTTCTGCGCCTTGTCACCGGTGAACGCGCCCGACGCGAACATCGAGTAGATCAAGATTGCCCGATTGTCCTCGCTGAACATGATTCCGGCTTCGTTTCGGCCGTCCTCGAACCAGCCGGCCTTCGTCGCGACGCGCAGCCGCTCGTTGGTCGTCAGGTTCAGCCGCACGCCGTCGGTGAAGCTCGCCGTCGCGCGCAGGATGTTCAGCAGGTACGCCGTCGACGCCGCGGACAGCAGCTGCCCGTCGACCAGCTTCGACAGCAACGTGTGCATCTCGCGCGCCGTCGTGGTGCCGAGGAAGAACCGGTTCGGGTTCGCGACCGGCACGACCTGCGTGTGCACGAAACCCTTGTCCCGCAGGATCTGGTTCAGCTCCAGCGCCGGCACGACGAGGCCGCACAGGCGGACCGCGGTGTTGTCGGAGACCGTCAGCAGGTTCGCGAGAGCGTGACCAACCGTCACCTTGCTCGGGTAGGCCCCGTCGAGCG
>JAVXWK010000779.1:0-13357 GCA_032230575.1 Pseudonocardiales bacterium
CGGCGCCAACATCACCGCCGACCACATCCGGGCCCTCGGCGGGTGGGACCCCACCGCCGACCCGAGCGTGGAGATCCAGTTCACCCCGGCGCGGGTCCTCATGCAGGACTTCACCGGCGTTCCCTGCGTGGTCGACCTGGCCACCATGCGCGAGGCGGTCAACGACCTCGGCGGCGACCCGACGAAGGTCAACCCGCTCGCCCCGGCCGAGCTGGTCATCGACCACTCGGTCATCGCCGACCTGTTCGGCCGCGAGGACGCCTTCGCCCGCAACGTCGAGCTGGAGTACGAGCGCAACCGCGAGCGCTACCAGTTCCTGCGCTGGGGGCAGACCGCGTTCAACGAGTTCAAGGTCGTCCCGCCCGGCACCGGCATCGTGCACCAGGTCAACATCGAGTACCTGGCCCGCACGATCATGGAACGTAACGGCCAGGCGTACCCGGACACGGTCGTCGGCACCGACTCGCACACCACGATGGTCAACGGCATCGGCGTGCTGGGCTGGGGCGTCGGCGGCATCGAGGCCGAGGCCGCGATGCTCGGTCAGCCGGTCTCCATGCTGATCCCGCGCGTCGTGGGCTTCAAGCTCTCCGGTGAGCTGCCCGCGGGCGCCACCGCCACCGACCTCGTGCTGACGATCACCGAGATGCTGCGCAAGCAGGGCGTCGTCGGCAAGTTCGTCGAGTTCTACGGCGAGGGCGTCAGCGCCGTGCCGCTCGCGAACCGCGCCACCATCGGCAACATGTCGCCGGAGTTCGGTTCCACGGTCGGCATCTTCCCGATCGACGGCGAGACCATCGACTACCTGCGCCTGACCGGCCGTTCCGAGGAGCAGATCGCGCTCGTCGAGGCCTACGCCAAGGAGCAGGGCCTCTGGCACGACCCGTCCCGCGAGGCCGTCTACTCCGAGACGCTGGAGCTGGACCTGGCGACGGTCGTCCCGTCCATCGCCGGCCCGAAGCGCCCGCAGGACCGCATCGAGCTGACCAACGCCAAGGAGTCGTTCCGCCAGGCTCTGGGCGCCTACGTCGCACACACCGAGTCCGCGCAGCTGTCCGGTGTGGACGAGGCCGTCGACGAGACGTTCCCGGCCAGCGACCCGGTCGCCATCCACGAGGGCGAGAACGGCTCCGGCGCGCCGAAGGTGTTCCAGTCCGCCGCCGAGGGTGCCACCGGCCGCGTGTCGAACCCGATCAAGGTCTCCCTCGACGGAGCCGAGTTCGAGCTGGACCACGGCGCCGTCGCGATCGCCGCGATCACCTCGTGCACCAACACCTCGAACCCGTCCGTGATGCTGGGTGCCGCCCTGCTCGCGAAGAAGGCCGTCGAGCGCGGCCTCGAGCGCAAGCCGTGGGTCAAGACGACCCTGGCGCCGGGCTCGAAGGTCGTCATGGACTACTACGAGCGCGCGGGCCTCATGCCGTACCTGGAGAAGCTCGGCTTCCACCTGGTCGGCTACGGCTGCACCACCTGCATCGGCAACTCGGGTCCGCTGCAGGACGAGATCTCGGCGGGTGTGCAGGAAGGCGACCTCGCGGTCGTCTCGGTGCTGTCCGGCAACCGCAACTTCGAGGGCCGGATCAACCCGGACATCAAGATGAACTACCTCGCGTCGCCGCCGCTCGTCGTGGCGTACGCGCTGGCCGGTTCGATGGACAAGGACATCACCACCGAGCCGCTCGCGTTCGACCCGGACGGCAAGCCGGTGTACCTCTCCGAGATCTGGCCGACCCCGGCCGAGATCGCCGAGGTCATCTCGACCTCGATCTCCGCGGAGGGCTTCACCAAGGGCTACACCAACGTGTTCTCCGGTGACGAGCGCTGGCAGTCGCTGCCCACGCCGACCGGCAACACGTTCGAGTGGGACGCCGAGTCCACCTACGTCCGCAAGCCCCCGTACTTCGAGGGCATGGAGATGGAGCCGTCGCCGGTCACCGACATCTCCGGCGCGCGCGTTCTCGCGCTGCTCGGTGACTCGGTCACCACGGACCACATCTCCCCCGCCGGTTCGATCAAGGCCGACTCGCCCGCGGGCAAGTACCTGACCGAGCACGGCGTGGAGCGCAAGGACTTCAACTCCTACGGCTCCCGCCGCGGCAACCACGAGGTGATGATCCGCGGCACGTTCGCGAACATCCGCCTGCGCAACCTGCTCCTCGACGACGTCCAGGGCGGCTTCACCCGCGACTTCCTGGCCGACGGCGCCCCGCAGACCACCATCTACGACGCGTCCGTCTCGTACGCGGCCGCCGGTGTCCCGCTGGTCGTCCTCGCGGGCAAGGAGTACGGCTCGGGCTCGTCGCGCGACTGGGCCGCCAAGGGCACCTCGCTGCTCGGCGTCCGCGCCGTCATCGCCGAGTCCTACGAGCGCATCCACCGCTCGAACCTGATCGGCATGGGCGTCATGCCCCTGCAGTTCCCCGCCGACGAGAACGCCGCGTCCCTGGGCCTCGACGGCACCGAGACGTTCGACTTCACCGGCGTCACGGAACTGAACAACGGCACCACCCCGTCGACGGTCCACGTGGTCGCCACGAAGACCGACGGCACCAAGGTCGAGTTCGACGCGGTCGTCCGCATCGACACGCCCGGTGAGGCCGACTACTACCGCAACGGCGGCATCATGCAGTACGTCCTGCGCAAGATGGTCCGCAGCTAGTCAGTTCGATTAAGAAGGGCCGCTCACCGCAGGTGGGCGGCCCTTTTCACATTCACAGAATTACTCGCGCGGTAATCACGTGAATGCGCGTTGCATGTGATGTAACAATCTCTTCGCCGATTCGATTTTCCCGTGAACACCCTTACTACGGGAAGCGGTGAGACATTTGTTGAATCGTCCACGAGCACTGCTGGCCGCCGCCGGTCTCGGGGCGGCTCTGTGTGTCGCCCCGGCGATCCAGGCCGGTGCCGCGACGGAGTCCACCTACGTCGTCCTCTACCACGAGGGCGCCTCGTCGTCGAACGCCGCGAACACCATCGCGGGCGCCGGCGGCACCGTTGTCGCGAACTACAGCCAGATCGGCGTCGCGATCGCCCGGTCGTCGAACACCGGTTTCGCCGCCGCGATGAAGCAGCAGAACAACGTCGAGGGCGTCGCCGCGACGACCGGCCTCGGTGTCCGGCTCGCGCCGGACCAGGCCGACACCGCGCAGGACGTGACAGCCGCCGCCACGTGGGGTGACTCGCTGTCCGGTCTGCAGTGGGACATGCAGCAGATCAACGTGCCGCAGGCGCACCAGGTCACTCCCGGCAGCAGGCAGGTCGTCGTGGGCGACCTGGACACGGGCCTCGACTTCACGCACCCGGACCTCGCGCCGAACTACGACGCGTCGCGCAGCGCGGACTGCTCGAGCGGCACGCCGGCCCCGTTGCTGGCCGGCAACGACCAGAACGGCCACGGCACCCACACCGCCGGCACCATCGCGGCGGCCGCGAACGGCACCGGAATCGTCGGTGTCGCGCCGAACGTGCGCATCGCCGGCGTGAAGACGAGCAACGACGACGGCTACTTCTTCCCGGAAATGGTCATCTGCTCCTACATGTGGTCCGCCACGCACGGCATCAACGTCACCAACAACAGCTATTTCGCCGATCCGTGGCTCTTCAACTGCCGCAACAACGCCGACCAGCGCGCGATCTGGAAGGCCGAGCGCAGGGCGATCAAGTTCGCGCAGTCCCAGGGTGTGATCGTCGTGGCGTCCGAGGGCAACGACGCCACCGACCTCTCGCATCCGAAGGTCGACGTGATCAGCCCCGACTTCCCGCCCGGCAGCGAGCAGGAACGGGAGATCACCAACGCCTGCGCGGTCGTCCCGGTCGAGGTTCCCGGCGTCATCGGCGTGACGGCGACGGGCAACAAGCGGTTCAAGTCGTACTACTCCAGCTACGGCGTCTCCACCGCCGACGTGGCCGCGCCGGGCGGCGACGCGATCCTGCAGCTGACTCCGGCCGCCCCGAACGGCCGCGTGCTGTCGACGTATCCGAGCTACCGGCCGTGCACGCGTCAGGTGGTCGAGAACGGCGCGAAGTACTGCTACCTGCAGGGAACCTCGATGGCCGGGCCGCACGTGGCCGGTGTCGCCGCACTGCTGCTGAGCCGGCGGGGCGGCACGGGTGCGGCCGCCAAGCTCCAGCAGGCGACCAACCCGCTCCCCTGCCCGGACACGTCGATCTACGCGGCCTTCCCGCAGAACAGCGGGGAACCGCAGACGTGCCAGGGCGGAACAGGGCACAACAGCTTCTACGGATCGGGTGAGATCGACGCCCTCAAGGCCGTGAGCTGACGGGTGGGGCCGCCCACCGGTCTCGGTGAGCGGCCCCTCCTCATTGGATCTACGATTCCCCGCACCTCATCACGGCTGGAGGAATCATGAGCTTCAGCATCCTCGGCGACCTCGCAACTGGCTCGCCGTCATCGCCGCCACGATCGTCTACTTCGGACTCGGCGGCCTCTGGTACGCCGAGTTCCTCTTCGGCAAGGCCTGGCAGAAAGCCATGGGCTGGGACGGGAACTCCCCCGAGAGCGCGGGCCCCGGCATCTACGTCGTCCCGCTCGCCACCTGCTTCGTCGCCACGCTCGCGACGGCGATGCTGGCCGCGGCCACGGGCACCGACACCCTCGGCGAGGGCATCGTGCTCGCGATCGTCGTCGGCATCGGGCTGTCCGCGGCGGTCCTGGCCGTCACCGGCCTGTTCGACTCGACCAAGCCGGCCGCGATGACGTCGGTCGCGATCAGCGCCGGTTACCACTTCGCCGGACTCCTGCTGGCGAGCATCATTCTGGCGCTCTGGCGGTAGATACATCGGGCACCGTTATGTCCGGGCCCGAACCACCGGTAACAGCGCGCGTTCACCCCGCGATGCCAAGTCACCTGATCACCGCGGGAGACGTCATGAGCTTGACCGTGCTCGGCGACCTGAACTGGTTGGCCGTCATCGTGGCAACGATCGCGTACTTCGCGTTAGGTGCCTTGTGGTACGCGGAGTTCGCGTTCGGCAAGGCATGGCAGCGCGCCGCCGGCTGGGACCTGAACCCACCGGACAACGCCGGTGTCGGCATCTACCTCGTCCCGCTGGCCACCTGTTTCGTCGCCACGCTCGCGACGGCGATGATCGGTGCCGCGTCGAGCACCGACAACATCATGGAAGGCATTCTGCTCGGACTCGTCGTGGGCGTCGGCGTCGCGCTTCCGGTCATGTTCGTGACGGGCACCTACGACATGACGAAGCCCGCCCCGACGACGTACGCGGCCATCGGAGCGGGCTATCACATCGTCGGACTCGCGCTGGCGGGCGCGATCCTGGGGCTCTGGAACTGACCTACCTGCGCCAGAACAGGTGGTGCGTCACGCCGCTCGGACTGGGCACGACCTCGAGGTGGAACCGGTCGCGCAGCTCGTCGGGCGACTCCCAGAGCCGCAGCCCTGCTCCCAGCTCGACCGGGGACACCGCCACGTGCATGGTGTCCACGAGGTCCGCGTCGAGGAACCGGCGGATGGTCGTGACGCCACCGCCGAGCCGGACGTCCTTGCCCTGCGCCGCTTCCCGCGCCTGGTCGAGCACGGCGGCCGGGTCGCCGCCGACGAAGTGGAACGTGGTCTCGCCCAATGTGATGGACGGACGCTCGTGGTGGGTCAGCACGAACACCGGCGTGTGGAACGGCGGCTCGTCACCCCACCAGCCCTGCCACTCGTGGTCGGCCCAGGGCCCGCGCTGCGGCCCGAACTTGTTGCGGCCCATGATCTCCGCGCCGATGTTCTGCGTGAAGTCGCGGGTGAAGTAGTCGTCGAGACCGCGGCTGCCACCGGGATCGGTGCGGTTGGGCCAGCTGGCCGTGGCGCCGGCCCAGGCGAACAGCCGCTCGGGCGACACGCCGTCGCCGAACGGCTGCTCGAAGCTCTGGTTCTCGCCCGCGGCGACCCCGTCACTCGAGACGCTGAAGTTCTGCACCCTCAGCAACTGGGTCATGTCAGCTCCGCGCGGCCTTGTGCAGTTCACGCAGCGCGCGCACGGACGTGACGGCGTACTCGCGGTCGACGGCCTGCACGGCCATCACCGAGATGTACTCGTCCTCCGGCAGCTCCAGACGTGCCCACGCGGCACCGTCCGGGAAGCTCACCGAGAGCACGTCCTTCCACTCGAAGTGGTGGGACGTCACGACGTTGCGCACGTCGACACCCGAGGCGTCGGCGGTGACTCGCGGACGGGTCAGCAGCAGCACCCCGCCCGCGAGCAGGAAGCCCAGGACGATCATCGCGACCTGGTCGGAGGCCCGGAAGATCACGCCGGTCGGGGTGTTGCCGAGCAGCAGCCCGACGACCGTGAACACGACGACCAGGCCGACCGCGCACGCCCACGCGACGCGGCGGATCTTCTTCGGGCGCAACACCACCGCGCGCGGTTCCGGGGTCACTCGAAACCCCTCTCGGTCCACGGCTGACGCAGCCCGCGCAGCACCAGCGCCGTGTCGATCGCGGCCACGGTGGCCTCGTAACCCTTGTCCTCCACCGAGTCCGGCAGGCCGGCACGGGCCAGCGCCTGCTCCTCGGTGTCGCACGTCAGCACGCCGTTGCCGACCGGCGTCGACTCGTCCAGCGCCACGCGGGTGAGCCCGTCGGTCACCGAGTCGCACACGTACTCGAAGTGCGGGGTGCCGCCGCGGATCACCACGCCCAGCGCGACGACGGCGTCGTGGTGACGCGCGAGCTCCTGCACCACAACGGGAAGCTCGATCGCACCCGCGACGCGCACCACCGTCGTGTCCACGCAACCGGCTTCCTCGGCGGCCTTCATGGCACGCTCGAGGAGCTGGTCGGTGATCTTGCTGTTCCAGCGCGTCGCCACGATCCCGACGCTCAGGCCACTGCCGTCGAGCGGGGTCTGCTCTGGACGGCCCTCGCCGCTCATTCCTGGTCCTCCGTAGCGGAAACAACGGTCTCGTACTGCTCGAGCTGGTGCAGTTCGTGGCCCATCCGGTCGCGCTTGGTGCGCAGGTACCGCAGGTTCTCCGGGTTCGGGGAGATCGGCAGCGGCACCCGGTCCAGCACCCGTAGACCGTAGCCAGCCTCGAGTCCCACGCGTTTCGCGGGGTTGTTCGTCAGCAGCCGCATGGACTTGATGCCGAGGTCGACGAGGATCTGCGCGCCCGTGCCGTAGTCGCGCGCGTCGGCGGGCAGGCCCTGCGCCAGGTTCGCGTCCACGGTGTCCGCGCCCTGGTCCTGCAGCTGGTAGGCCTGCAGCTTGTGCATCAGGCCGATGCCGCGGCCCTCGTGGCCACGCATGTACAGCACGACGCCACGTCCTTGCGCCGCAACGGCTTCCATCGCCGCGTCGAGCTGCGGGCCGCAGTCGCAGCGCAACGAGCCGAGGACGTCACCGGTGAGGCACTCGGAGTGCACGCGCACCAGCACGTCCTCGCCGTCACCGATCTCGCCGTACACCAGCGCGACGTGCTCGATGCCGTCGAGCAGGCTGTCGTAGCCGACGGCGGTGAACACGCCGTGCGCGGTCGGGATCCGCGCCTCCGCGACGCGTTCGACCTGGGTCTCGACCCGGCGGCGGTAGGCGATCAGGTCCGCGATGGTGATGATCGCGAGGTCGTGGTCCGCGGCGAACACCTCCAGCTCGTCGCGGCGGGCCATGTCGCCCTCGTCCTTCTGCGACACGATCTCGCAGAGCACACCGGCGGGCGACAACCCGGCCAGGCGCGCCAGGTCGATGGCGGCCTCGGTGTGGCCGGGACGGCGCAGCACGCCACCGGCCTTGGCGCGCAACGGGACGACGTGGCCGGGACGGTTGAAGTCGCTGGCCTTCGAGGTCGGGTCGGCGAGCAGCCGGATCGTGCGGGCGCGGTCCGCGGCCGAGATGCCGGTGCTGACACCTTCACGCGCGTCGACCGTGACCGTGTACGCGGTGCCGCGCACGTCCTGGTTCGTGTGGAACATCGGCGGCAGGTCGAGCCGGTCGCAGTCGGACTCGGTGAGCGGCACGCAGATGTAGCCGGACGTGTAGCGCACCATGAACGCGAGCAGCTCCGGCGTCGCCTTCTCGGCGGCGAAGATCAGGTCGCCCTCGTTCTCGCGGTCCTCGTCGTCGACCACGACCACGGGCCGTCCGGCGGCGATGTCCTTGATCGCCCGCTCGATCTCAGCGAAGTCGGTGCTCACTGGGTCTCCTCGCCCGCAATGGCCCGCAGGTGCGGGACAGCCAGTCGTTCAACGTACTTCGCCAGCACGTCGACCTCCAGGTTCACGACGGAACCCGGCAGCCGGTGCCCGAGCGTGGTGAGGTCGAGCGTGGTGGGGATCAGGCTCACGGAGAACTGGTCCTCCGACACGCTCACGACCGTCAGCGACACGCCGTCGACCGTGATCGAGCCCTTCTCCACGACGTAGCGGGCGAGCAGGGGCGGCAGTCCGATGTGGACGATCTCCCAGTGCTCGGCCTTCTCCCGCGCGAGGATCGTGCCCGTGCCGTCGACGTGACCCTGCACGATGTGGCCGCCGAGGCGCTGGCCGACCGCGGCCGCGCGCTCCAGGTTGACCTTGTCACCCTCCGCGATCTTCGCGAGGCTGCTGCGCGTGAGGGTCTCGCGCATCACGTCGGCGGTGAAGGTGTTGTTCTCGACCTCCACGACGGTGAGGCAGACGCCGTTCACCGCGATGGAGTCGCCGTGCTTCGCGTCGCTCGTGACGATCGGCCCGGAGACGCGGATCCTCGCCGCGTCGGGCAGGTCCTGAACCGCGACCACATGGCCGAGTTCCTCGACGATCCCGGTGAACACCGCTCCTCCTAAATTTGCGGAACCGCGCTGATCCGCAAGTCCGGTCCGCTCATGGTGACGTCTTCCACGGTCAGCCGGACAGCGTCCGTGATGGTTGACACGCCCGCGCCCAGCACGGCAGCGGGGCCGTCCCCGAGCAACGCGGGCGCGATGTAGGCGAGCACGCGGTCGATCCTGCCCGCCGCGAGGAACGCACCGGCCACAGTCGCACCGCCTTCCAGCAGCACGTCGACGACCCCGCGCTCGGCGAGCGCGCGCAGGACCTCGTCCGGGTCGTGCGTGCGCAGGTGCAGCGCGGTGTGCTGGAGCTTCGCCCCGTCCGGCAGGTCGCTCATGCCCACGACCACGGGCAACGGCTGGCGGGGCAACGGCATTCCGTCGTCGTCGCGGGCCGTGAGCGCCGGGTCGTCCTTCTTGACCGTGTTGGTGCCGACGACGATGGCGTCGAGCTTCGCGCGCAGGTCGTGCACCTCCTTGCGGGAGGTCTCCGAGCTGATCCACTGACTGGTGCCGTCCAGCGCCGCGACCCTGCCGTCCAGCGACGCCGCGTACTTCCACGTGACGTGCGGACGTCCGGTGCGCGCGTAGTGCAGCCACGCGCGCAGCGGTCCGTTGCTGACCTCATCGGCGAGTAGACCACTCTCGACCGTGATGCCGGCTTCTTCGAGACGCCGCGCGCCGCCCGCCGCCCTGGGGTTCGGGTCGGTCACCGCGTGGATGACGTGCTTGATGCCCGCTTCCATGAGCGCTTCGGTGCACGGCGGCGTGCGACCGAAGTGGGAGCACGGCTCGAGCGTGACGACCGCGGTGCCGCCCTGCGCCTTCGTACCGGCTTCCTTGAGCGCCATGACCTCGGCGTGCGGGCCGCCGGGAGGTTGCGTTCCGCCGAACCCGACAGCCTTGCCGTGTTCGTCCAGGATGACGCAGCCGACCGGCGGGTTGGGGCTCGTGGTGCCCCGCACCCGTTCGCTCTCCGCGATCGCGAGCCCCATCGCGTCCTCGGGCGTCACGTGGTCCTGATTCCCCGGACGCCGGCTGCCTGAGCGCGCAGTGCCTCGACGGCCTTGCCGGGGTCGGCGGCGTCGTACACGGCGGACCCGGCGACGAAGCAGTCCACGCCGGCCTGCGCGGCCTGTTCGATGGTGTCGGCGTTGATGCCGCCGTCGATCTCCACGAGCAGCTTGAGGTGCCCGGTGTCGACGAGATGCCTGGCCTGGCGCACCTTCTCGAGCACGTCGGCCATGAAGCTCTGCCCGCCGAAGCCCGGCTCCACGGACATCACCAGCAGCGTGTCGTAGTGCTTGAGCACCTCGACGTACGGCTCCAGCGGCGTGCCGGGCTTGATGCTGAGACCGGCCTTGCTACCAGCGGCTTTGAGGTCCTTGGCGAGCTTGACCGGGTCGTTCGCGGCCTCGACGTGCACGGTCACGTTGTAGGCGCCGGCCTCGGCGTACCCGATGGCCCAGCGGTCCGGGTTCTCGATCATGAGGTGGCAGTCGATCGGGATGTCGGTGACCTTGAGCAGCGACTTCACCACGGGCAGGCCGAGCGTCAGGTTCGGCACGAAGTGGTTGTCCATGACGTCGACGTGGATCCAGTCCGACGTGGGCACCGCGGCGAGCTCGTCGGCGAGGCGCGCGAAGTCGGCGGACAGGATGCTGGGGGCGATCATCGGCGTGTGGACCACAAGGGTGAAGTCTAGGTGTCCAGCAGGTCGAGGAGCCTGCCGGGAGCCTCGTCAGTGACCACCACGACACCCGCGCCGGTGAGCGTCTTCAGATGCGTGTCCCACATCGGGTGACGGCGCTTGTCCGCGCTGGCCTGGGGCATGACGACGACCTTGCAGCTCTCGACGCCGATGGCCTCGTTCAACGCGGTCAGCGCCTGGTTGTCGCCGATGCCCAGCGCCAGCTTGGCCACGGAGTTCGCGCTGGCGGGGGCGAAGATGAACGCGTCCGGCTTCGGGTAGGGCTTGGGCCGGCTCGGCAGCCGCGGTTCCCAGCGGATCGGGAGGTCCGTGAGCTCCTGGAGCTTCTCCAGCTCACCCGCCTCCTCGAACCACGGCACGACCGCCGGGGTCAGGGTGATGGCCAACCGCCACCCTCGTTGCCCGGCGGGCTCGGCGAGTCCGGTGCGGAACCACGACTCGACTCCGCCGCAACCGGAAGCGACCAATCCGAGCAACCCACGCGTCATCACCACTGCGATGGTAGGCGGTCGGATTTGTCAGACCCCGTCGATAACGTCCCCACAGCGGGTGTTCGCCCGCGCACTGAGGGGAGCAAGATGCGCAACTGGAACCGGTGGCTCACCGCCACCGCGATGACGGCCGCCCTGGTGGCGGCCACAGCCCTGCCCGCACTCGCCGAACCGCCGCAGCGCACCGTTTCCTTGCCGCTGACGTCGTTCTCGGACATCGCGGTGGACCCGACGCTGGGGCACGTGTTCGTGAGCAGCAGAGCCGACCACGCGGTCGCGGTCACGGACCTGGCGGGCAACGTGGTCACCAAGCTGACGAACCTGCCCGGCGCCACGGGTCTGGCGCTGAGCCCGGACGGCGACACGGTCTTCGTCGCACTGTCCCAGTACGGCGCGATCGCCGCACTGGACACGCTGACGCTGACCGAACGGGCGCGCTACCCGGTCGGCGAGGTGTGCCCGTCCGATCTGGCCATCACCAACAACCGCCTGTACTTCAGCTACGGCTGCAACACCTGGGGCGCCGGCATCGGCCGCGTCGGCTTCAACGGCGCGGAAGCGCGCACGGGCCTCGCGAGCGGCCAGTACAGCCCGCAACAGCTGGCGACGTCCGCGGCGAAGCCCGGTCTGCTGGCGGCGGGCCAGCCGGGTCTGTCCCCGGCCTCGCTCCAGGTGCTGCGCGAGGAGGGCGACACACTCGCCGTCGCGGCATCCCGTGACGCGGGCAGCAACCTCGCCGACGTCGAGTTCTCCAAGGACGGCACCCAGATCCACGTGGCCTCGGGCGCGCCGTACGAAATCCAGTCGTACACGAGCGACACGCTCGCCGTGCGCGCCAGCTACAACACCGGCCCGTACCCGGTCGCGGTCACGACGAGCCCGGACACGGGCGCGCTCGCCGCGGGCATCAACGACAGCACGTCCGTGCGCATCTACCCGGCGGGCTCGTTCACGGCCTCGCGCACCTACGAGGTCCGGGACCTGCACTGGGCGAGCCTGGCATGGGGCCCGAACGGCCGCTGGGTCTACGCGGTGGGCAACAAGTGGGGTCAGCCGCCGGCGCTGCACGTGCTGAAGGTCTGACGCCGGTGTCCGGGCGAGCCTCGCCGGCTCGCCCGGATCCGTTGCAGCACAAGGGATCCAAAACTGTCAGACCCCGTCGGTACCGTTGTCCCCGAGCGCTCGGACAGGGCGTCGCAGCACCGAGCAGAACATCGCGTCGGTGCCGTGCAGATGGGGCCAGAGCTGGACGTGCGGACCTTCCCCGAGGTCCGGAACTCCCGGGAAGAGCTCCCGCGTGTCCAGCACTTCCGCCCCGGTTCGCCGGGCGACGTCCGTCACCACCCCGACGGTTTCAGAGAGATGAGGTGAGCACACGACATAAGCCACGACGCCGCCTGGTCGCACCAGTCGCAACGCCTCGGTGAGCAGCTCGCGCTGCAGCTTCGTGAGCGTGCCGACGTCGGCGGGCTGGCGCCTCCACCGCGCCTCCGGGCGCCTGCGCAGCGCACCGAGACCGGTGCAGGGCGCGTCGACGAGTACGCGGTCGAACGCCCCTTCGACGAAGTCGGTCTCGAGGCCGTCGGCCACGTGCACGGTCACCGGCAGGCCTGAGGTGAGCTTGCGCACGAGCTCGGCGCGGTGGGGTGCCTTCTCGACGGCGATCAGCTCGCCGCCTTCGAGGCCGACCAGCGCGGCGAGCAGTGCGGCCTTGCCGCCGGGTCCGGCGCAGAGGTCCAGCCAGCGGTCATCCGTACCACCGTTGTCCGCACCGCTGTCGTCACTGCCCTGCAGGGTCGCGCGGGTGAGGGCCAGTGCGCACAGCTGGCTGCCCTCATCCTGGACGTGGGCGAGGTGTTCCCGGACGGGCTCGAGATCGCCCGGGTCGCCCGCCCCGGCCTCCAGGTGCACGCCGTAGGGCGAGTACGGCGCCACGTCGCCGCCCGTGATGGCGGCGAGCTCGTCGGCGCTCACCTCGCCGGGCCGTGCCACCAGGTGCACGGCGGGGCGGGCGTCGTCCGCCTCGAGGGCGCGCTTCAGCGGCTCCTCGCGGCTGCCGAGGGCCTCCGCGAACGCCTGCGCGATCCAGCGCGGGTGGGCGTGGGTGAAGGCGAGGTTGCCGACCGGGTCGGTGTCCGGGTCGGGCGCGAGCCGGCCGACCCAGGCGGCCTCGTCCTGCTCGGAGATCCGGCGCAGGACGGCGTTGACGAAGCCGGCGATGCCCGACCCGAGCTCGGCCCGCACGAGGTCGACGGTCGAGGCGACCGCGGCGTGCGGCGGAATCCGGGTGCGCAGCAGCTGATACGCACCCAGCCGCAGCGCGTCGAGCGCCGAGCCGTCCACTTCGGACAACGGCCGGTCGCAGCACGCCTCGAT